>DAOPKE010000036.1:0-24501 GCA_035390965.1 Bacteroidales bacterium
GGAATGATTGGTATGGAGATTTTTATTGAAGAAAAAAAATAAAAAAACCGCTCACGGATTTCCATGAGCGGCTTTCATTATTCTGAAACAAACTTATTTTACAATCAGTTTGATGGTGGCTGAGCTGCCATCATTTCCGGTAATCATAACATGGTAAATACCAGCTTCCATTTCCGAAACATCTATGCTGGCCTGCTGGCTGAAAATACTCGAATATACAACGCGTCCGGTCATGTCAACAACTTTCAGTATGCCTTCTGCTTCAGCTGAAACAGTTACAAAATCACTGGCAGGGTTGGGATATACCGATGACGAAATTTCTGTTTCATCAATGGCATTGTAAATGGTTACATCGGCTGCCGAACGGGGCTGGATTTTTCTTTCACTGTAGTTGTAATCCATAACGCCTGTGATGTCATAATGTGTTCCTAATACAGGAACAGAGGTGTAAATAAGGTCGCCTACTTTCAAGGCATCCATTCCGTCACCAACAACCCATTCATTGTAGCTGTCAGGCATAATTGTGCATTCGGCATTGGTCACTTTACAAAGTACGCCTTCGTACATTTCTTCGGCTCCGTCAGGAATGTTAATGTTGGTTACCTGAACTGGGTTGCCACTGCTGACTTTAACATAGCTGCTTACCGATTTCAATTCAGTAAGATTAAAATATTCATCAACAACAGCAGAGAATGTTACACTGTCTCCAACAGTTGGTGAATTGCCTGAATCATACACATAAACACCGCTCCATGGACCAGATCCGCTCTGAATCCAGTAGGCTCCGCTTTTCACGGCGCTGACAATACCACCGGTATTAACCGGTTGTCCAAGATATGAGCTTGCATCTGTTGTTGTGTACTGAATGTCATATATAGATACATTGCTCAGTGTGCCAACTGTTACATAAAATGAGTCAACCTGCAGGTGATCATTGGTGGCAGAGGTGTTCCTTACTGACAGAATGAATTCTGCTGTTGCTGTTGTCGTGTCACAAATGATACTCTGTTCTATTTTCGTCCATGTGGTGCCGTCAAGAATTACATATGAGTTGTATGTGTACGAAGAACCACCGTCGTAAAGACCGGTTCTGATTTCTCCGCTGCCACGGGCATAGAAACTGATGTCGTAAACAGTTCCCGCAGTAAGACTGACAGGTTGTGTGGTAACACGTTTGTGAGTTGTTGTGTCATTGTTTATCTGCATGGAATAAGTTCCTGCATAAGGGTTTGTGGTGTATTGGTCAACATCTGTGTACGTGATGCTTGTGGCTGATCCAATCCAGTTGGTTGGAGTGTTTGCATCAACCCAGGTTTCGAAGTCGCTGTAAAACACCGTTTGTCCGATGCCGCTTCCGATTGTAAGTACAAACACTGCGGCTAAAAGTAAAGCTTTTTTCATAACAGTAAAAATTTTTTCAAAGGTAAGGAATATTTTTTTAGTAGGTTTGTATTCTGATATTTGTCATGCTATGAAATGTAAAGAATTGTTTAAACGGATTGAGGATAGCGTCCCGCTTTCATGGCAGGAAAGCTATGATAATTCTGGCCTGCAGATTGGAAATCCGGAAAATGAAGTGGAGGGCGTTTTATATTCACTTGATGTAACTCCTTTTGCGGTCGAAAAAGCCGTTAAAGAAGGATGTAATCTTATTATTAGTCACCATCCATTTTTTTTTCATGGACTGAAAAGCATAGATTTGGCTAATGTTACTGGTGGCATTATCGAAACTTGCATTCGTGAAAAAATTGCCATATACTCTGCTCATACCAATTTTGATAAGCATCCATCGGGTGTAAGTGCTGCTCTGGCAAATGCAATAGGCTTAGAGAAACCTGAAATACTGTCTCCCGAGAATGGCATGTTGAAAAAACTGGTCACCTATTGTCCCGAAGCACAGGCCGAATCTGTTCGCAATGCCTTATTCAGTGCTGGTGCCGGACATATCGGAAATTACGATTCGTGCAGCTTCAATGCGTCCGGACTAGGGTCATTCCGGGCTGGTGAAAACACAAATCCGTTCGTTGGAGGAAAAGGGAAAGTTCATTTCGAACCCGAAATCAGAATTGAATCAGTTTTTCCCAAAGACAAACAGACTGCAGTGCTGTCTGCCCTGTTTGCATTTCACCCGTATGAAGAAGTTGCATTTGATATATTTTCACTCGATAACCAATATTCCGAATGCGGTCTTGGTATTGTTGGAAATTTGTCGCAGCCATTGTCTGCCAATGATTTTATTTCTTTCTTGAAAACAAGATTAAATATTCAGACTGTTCGGTGTAATACTAATGCCGTCGCTCAAATCTCTCGTGTTGCCGTTTGCGGTGGTTCCGGGGCTTCGTTGATAAACACTGCCGTTAGGGCAGGAGCTCAGGCATACATTACTGCCGACCTGAAATATCATGATTTTCAGGCCGCTGATGGCAGAATTTTTCTTATTGATGCCGGACATTTCGAAACCGAAATTTTTGCTTTAAGTGCATTAAAGTTACTTGTTTCGGAAATTTTGCCTAATTTTGTTCCTCAAATTATTTCCCCGGACTCAAACTGGGTTAATACAGTATAAATCAAATTCATATTGATATGGCTGTAAGCAAAACAAAAACCACCGACAAAAAGAAGTCTGCTTCTTCTAAGACGGCTTCTAAAAAAGCAGCTCCTGCAAAGAAAGCTGCTCCGGTTAAAAAGACTGTTCCGGCGAAAAAAAGTGTAGTGAAAAAAGCTGCTCCGGTCAAAGCATCTGCCAAGAAATCAACTCCGGCTAAAACAGCTCCCAAAAAGTCTGTCTCCGTGAAACCGCTTGCCAAAAAGACGGCTCCTAAAAAACCTGCTTCAGCCAGTAAAACTCCGATAAAAAAAGCGCCGGCCAAAAAATCTGCGCCCGTCAAAAAAACGGTGTCCAAAAAAAATACGTCGGCTAATAAAACGGTAGCAAAAAAATCAACGCCTGTAAAAAAGACAGTCGCAAAAAAAATAAAACTCTCCAAAACTCCTGTAAAAAAAGCTGCCCCTGTTAAAAAAACAGCGACCAAAAAAGTTGTCGCAGTTAAAGCTCCGGCCAAAAAACCTGCTCCTGTGAAACATGAGAAAAAACCTGCAGAAAAAGTGATGGCTCCCAAATCAATGGCCGTCGCCGCACCTCAAAGTCGTAACAAACAAAATACAACCGTAAAAACGAAAGAACCTGTGAAAAGTGTCGAGAAGAAAGAAGAAGTGAAAAAAACACCAACTGTTAAGGAAAATGCAAAAAAAACAGTGGTTGAATCTGAACAGAAAATGGAACATCCGGTAAAACCTTCGGCAAAAAAAACGGAGAGTAAAAAGGAAAGCAACCCGGAACCGGTTTATACACCCTTCCCTGAAGGTAGTCTTGAAAAATCAGTCCGTTTGAAACTCGAAGCTTTATATTCGCTTCAGGTTATTGATACGCAGATTGACAAAATACGCATTATTCGTGGTGAGCTTCCTCTCGAAGTTCAGGACCTTGAGGATGAAATTGCCGGTATGAACACACGCCTCGATAATTACAATGCTGAAATTGCTGCTATTGATAAATCCAAGGTTGAATATACCGAAGAAATTGCCCGTAGCAAGGAAATGATTAAAAAATATGAACAACAACAGAAAAATGTTCGTAATAATCGCGAATTTGAATCGCTTGCCAAGGAAATCGAATTTCAGGATCTGGAAGTTCAGTTGAGAAATAAAAAAATCAAAGAAGCTGATGTTGCTCGAGAGGCCAAACAAAAATTGATTGATGAGCTTCGTAAAGCCCTTGATGCCAAAGAAGCAAATCTGAAGGAAAAAATGAACGAGCTTTCTGAAATTATCGCGGAAACGGAGAAAGAAGAAGAATTACTGCTCAAAAAATCAGAAAAAGCAAAAGCAATTATTGAAGAACGTTATCTGAATGCTTATAACCGAATTCGCAAAAGCGTACGCAATGGGCTTGCTGTTGTAAAGATTGAAAGACATTCTTGTGGTGGTTGTTTCAGCAAAATTCCACCTCAACGTCAGATGGAAATCCGCATGCACAAAAAAGTGCTCGTTTGTGAATACTGCGGCAGAATTATCGTTGATGAATCTATTTCGGATGCTGTTGATAAACAAAATTAGTTGAAAAAAAAAGAGAGATGTAAAATCTCTCTTTTTTTTGTTTTTTCTTTTGCTTTTATTTCCCGCCAAATTTCATTCCCATGGTAATTACAACACTGGTTCTTGATAGGTCTGTTAGAACGGGTTCAAGATACATGCCCATTGATTCAATAATGGATGCGTTGTAAAGATCAAAGCTTTCGTTTTTCATCGTGTAAACAAAGGCCAGGTCTATGTAGTAGTTTTTTTCTCGTATTCCAAAACCGGCAGTGATATTGCTGGTTGAATAATCTTCAGCGAATGTTCCTGCATATGGCGCACCGTAATACGAATATCCCGCTCTGATGGCAAATGGATTCAGTTTGAGTTCACCGCCAATTTTAAAATTGTTCGAAACTGTATAATTCATATTAATGGCTTCGTTGGCATCGAAGAAGTCATACTCAGCGTTTCTTGCACGTAGTTTCGACTGGCTGTAATCTACCATTTCATATTCTGCTGAAATAGCTCCCATTTTTCCTATTACAAATGCAATCCCGGCGTTTATTCTCATGGGCGTTGTAAGACGGTAATCATAAACTCCCTGCGGAGATCTCGATTCATAATTGGCTGTGTCAAGATCCGATCTCATTACCCGGCTATATGTGTCGTGCATTGCGTAAAAAGTTGGAGTGTGTACTGCGCCGGAAATCCGCACCCAGTCTGTAATCCGATAAATCATACCCAGTTTGAAATTCACCCCCGATCCATGTGTGTTCAGTTGGTCATTGACCGATAGAGATCTGAAATAGCCAATGGTGTCTGCATCGTCTGTTTCTTTGTAATAGGTGTCTTCGCTGTAGTTCAAAAACGGAAAACCAATGGTTGTTCCCAGATAGAATTTGTCATTGTAATTTCCACCGAAACTCATAACCATTTCATTAATGCCTCCTGAAGTTGTTATGCTTTTTTGTTGCAGTACTCCGCCCTCAAATGCTTTGATATAATCATAGTCTGTGCTGCCGGGATTCAACAGATAGGTGTTCCAGGCAAGATCTGTATCAAAAGAACTTAATTCATCATGTCCATACCCATTGGCCAGGTTTTGATAAACATCAAGAATTGAATGTGTGGCATTGTTTCCACGCATTAGATAGCTGTTGTTGAAATCTGCAAGCCGGTTTACGCCAAATCCGAATTGAATGTTTTTCCATTCTGCTTTTTCGGGGCTGCTGGAAATGTCTCCTGAGAAAACCATTCCAAAGTTGGGTATGGAAAACGATGCCTTGCTGTCTTCGGTTGTTGTTCCCAAATAGGAAGAGGAAGAATTTGAAAAAGAGATTTGTGGAGTGAGCATTATTTCCGATGATTTATAAACACCGATACCTGCCGGATTGGTACTTAATACTGAAAAATCTGCACCTAATGCTGAAAATGCTCCGCCCATGGCCGAAAATCGGGCCGTTCCACTGTTCATCAGGAAAGAGTATCTTAATGCATCGGTTTCATTTTGTGCAAATACGTTGAGGGTCATAAGAAGACCAAGCGCTATGATGATAATTTTTTTCATAACATCAATTATTTCTGGTTAAACAAGAAGCTTATTATCTACGTCCTCCGCTATGGCTGCTGCTGCTGCTGCCGCTGCTGCGACCCGAGGATGATCCCGAGGATGATGATCCTGAACTGCGTGATGATCCTGATGAGTAGCTGCTGCTTGGACGTGACGTGCTGGAGCTGCTGGGACGCGAGTAACTGCTGCTGTTGCCCGAATTGCTGGGACGCGAGTAGCTGCTGCTTGGACGTGACGTGCTGGAGCTGCTTCCTGAATTGCTGGGCCTTGAATAGGTATTCTGACTTCCGGAATTGCTTGGGCGGCTGTAGGTACTACCTGAATTGCTTGGCCTTGAGTATGAGCTGTTGGAGCCGGAGTTCGAAGGTCTTGAATAACTGTTGTTGGAAGAGTTACCAGAGGTTGATGGCCTCTGATAACTTGAATTTCCTGGTCTTTGATAATTATTGTTACTCGGACTGTTGTACTCGTTGCTTGACTGTGGTTTGCTGTAACTGGGTGAAGTGTAGGTCTGAACAGGACGCTGCGTAGAAGAGCTGTTTGAAGGTCTTGTTTGCGTAGAGTTTGAGTTGTTGTTGACAGGTGTTTGCGTGTTATTGTTCGGACGTGTATAGGTTGAGTTTGTGTTTGTGTTACCACTGTTGTTCGGGCGTGTGTAACCTGAGTTCACATTTGTATTGTTGTTCGGACGAGTAACATTTGGATTTGCGGTTGTGTTGGTATTGTTTTCCGGGCGGCTGACAGTAGTTGTCCCATTGTTGGTTGCGTTGTTGCCACTATTCAGGGTGGAATTTGTTGTGTTTACGCGACTTTCATTGTTGGGGCGAGCTGTGTTTGCATTATTGGTAGAAAGAGAGGTGTTTCCGCGGTCAACAAATTTTGAAGTGTTAACTCTTAATCCGTTTGAGTTTATGTTTTCAGCGGTGAGACTGTTTTCGAAGCGGGCACCAAAACTTGAAGCAGGGAGCGAAGAGATGTTGCTGTTGTTGTTGCCGCTGGTTTCCGGTCTGGGGTTCGATCCGCCGCCAATGCTGCTTCCGCGGGGGCCGTAGTAGGTGTCGTTGCTTGAATAGTAATCGTAGCTGTTGTAGTAGTAATAGTTGTTACCATACATTCCGTCATAGTATCCATTCCAGTATCCGTCGCTGTAACCGTTCCAGTATCCGTTGTTATATCCCCAGCCGTAGCCGGAATAGTAAGGATTTCCCCATCCCCAATAGTTGTTGTGTCCCCAGCCATAGTAGTGATAGTACGGATAGTGCCATCCCCATCCCCAGTAAGAGTATCTGTAGGGTCTGTACCACCATGAGTAGGTATAATAAACTGACACGCCATAATAATATGGGTCATAATTATACCAATAGAGGTTGGTGTAATAAGGGTCGTAATAGTCGAAACCATTATATCCGCCATAGAATCTACGCAGACGTGATGAATATTCATAATCATAATAGTCACCATAGTAATTGTTGGTTACGTAGTTGGTGCCATTTTCATCGGTGTAGGTTTCGCTTGTTGAATACTGCTGGCTATTATCGTCGTAATAGCTTTTTTCTTCAGGGTAGTCAGCGGGTTGGGTTTCGTCAACGTATGCAGATGTGTTATTTGCTGGATCAGCGGTGTTGCCGTAGTTGTCAGGAGTGACATTGGCTGCGGCATCTGTTCTTGAATAATATACATCGTCATAGGGGTTTGCTGTATAGTAGTTTACTGTGCAGCTGGAGAAAAGCAGGACGAAAGCTCCAAATACCAAAAAATAGATTGTCCTTTTCATTTCTTTGTCCTCCGAATTTTATTTAGTACTTTTGTTTTTGAAATAAAACCAAATATCATACCAAAATGGGTAGCAAGATTACGCCAAGAAGTGAAAATTATTCTCAGTGGTATCTCGATATCGTTCAAAACGCTGGATTAGCCGAGAATTCAGCGGTCCGAGGATGCATGGTAATTAAGCCATATGGTTTTGCCATATGGGAACGTATGCGAGATGAACTGGACCGGATGTTTAAAGAAACAGGGCACCAGAATGCGTATTTTCCAATTTTTATACCAAAATCTTTTTTTTCGAAAGAAGCAAGCCATGTGGAGGGTTTTGCCAAAGAATGTGCCGTAGTGACACACTATCGCCTGAAAAATGCATCGGATGGTTCTGGTGTAGTGGTTGACGAAGACGCAAAGCTGGAGGAGGAACTGATTGTGCGTCCGACCTCGGAGACGATTATCTGGGATACATACAGAACATGGATTCAGTCGTACCGTGATTTACCATTGCTGATCAATCAGTGGGCCAATGTGGTTCGCTGGGAAATGCGAACGAGATTGTTTTTGCGTACAGCGGAGTTTTTATGGCAGGAAGGCCATACGGCCCATGCAACAGAAAAAGAAGCTGTTGAAGAAGCTGAACGAATGCTTGGCGTTTATTCAACATTTGCTGAAGATTGGATGGCCATGCCGGTATTGAAAGGTTTGAAATCGGCCAATGAGCGGTTTGCAGGAGCAGTGGAAACTTATTGTATTGAGGCAATGATGCAGGATGGGAAAGCGTTACAGGCAGGAACTTCGCATTTTTTAGGGCAGAATTTTGCCAAAGCATTTGATGTGAAATTTCTGAGCAAGGAAAATCAGCTGGAGCATGTATGGGCTACATCCTGGGGTGTTTCGACCCGATTGATGGGAGCATTGATTATGACCCATAGTGATGACAAAGGTCTGGTTTTGCCTCCAACTCTGGCTCCAATACAGGTTGTGCTTGTTCCGATTTTCAAAAATGAGGAAATGAAGCCGAAAATTCTGGAGTATCTGAGAGGAATTGAAGCAGAGCTGAAAGAGAAAAAAATCGTCGTTAAGGTGGATGACAGTGAAAATTATTCGCCGGGATACAAATTTGCGGAATATGAGATGAAAGGCGTGCCTGTGCGGGTTGCAATCGGCGCCAGAGACGTTGAAAACAATACTGTTGAAGTGGCCAGACGTGATACGCTGACCAAAGAGTCAGCCGGACGTGAAGGCATTGCTGATCGTGTTTTTGCTTTGTTGGTTGATATTCAGCGCAATTTATATCAAAAAGCTCTGGAGTTAAGGAAGAATCTAACATCTACAGTAGATACTTGGGAAGAATTTGTTGATGTGATAGAAAACAAAGGCGGATTTGTGTATGCGCATTGGGATGGCACAACTGAAACAGAAGAAAAAATAAAAGAACTCACAAAAGCAACCATAAGACTGATTCCGCTGGAAGAAGGTGAACCCGGAAAATGTGTTCTTACAGGAAAGCCATCGGTGAAGAGAGTGGTGTTTGCAAAGGCCTATTGATATGCAAAGAAAACTTGATGAATTCAGGCGGCTGCTTGAAATTATGGACCGGCTAAGGGAAGAATGTCCCTGGGACCGCAAACAGACCAATGAAACGTTGCGATATCTGACCATTGAAGAGATGTATGAGCTTGGCGATGCCGTACTTGAGAAGAATGATCAGGAGATTATGAAAGAGTTGGGCGACATTATGCTGCACATTGTGTTTTATGCAAAAATAGGATCGGAAAAAGGAGCATTTGATATGGGCGATGTGTTGCATAGTATCAATGAAAAGCTAATCAGACGGCATCCGCATGTTTTTGGTGAAGTGAGTGTGAATGATGAAGAAGATGTAAAAGCCAATTGGGAAAAAATAAAAATGGGTGAAGGGCGAAAGAGTGTGCTTGAAGGAGTTCCAAAAGGTTTACCTGCTGTTGTAAAGGCCTTCCGAATGCAGGAAAAAGTGAAAGGTGTTGGTTTTGAGTGGGAAAGGACTGAGCAGGTGTGGGAAAAAGTGCAGGAAGAATTGTCTGAATTGAATGAAGAAGTTAAGACTGGTGCACCTGTTGAAAAAGTAGAGGATGAATTTGGTGATGTTTTGTTTGCATTGGTGAATTATGCCCGTTTTATTGGCGTAAATCCTGAAAACGCACTTGAAAGAACAAACAAGAAATTCAAAGAGCGATTTACATATATTGAACAGGAAGCTGCCCGCATGGGCCGTTCGCTGAATGACATGACTCTGGCAGAAATGGATGCCATCTGGAACGAAGCCAAAAGAAAGAAGTAGAAAATATTTCACATTGATTTTTGATTATAATTACTGAAAACACAAAATGGTTTCGGTATAAGTTTTTATTTTTGTACTTTAAAATGATATGATTATGGGGAAATTTATTGTTATTGTCGCATTATTGCTTTCTTTTGTTTTAATGACTCATGCACAGACAGGTGCAGACATAGATGCCCGTGTTTTAAGCAGCCAAATGGCAGACTATAATCTTGTTGAGCCTTATTTTAAAGAAGCATATGAATTATATCCATCCGTTCCGAAGGGAATGATTGAAGCTGTCGCCTTCACAAATACCCGTTTTTACAATGTGCCTTCGACAGAAGAAGCTTCGAGTGAAGGTTTGCCTAGATATCTGGGAGTGATGGGACTTATTTTTGACGGGAAGGACTATTTTAATGAGAATGGGAAGCTGGTTGCAACATTGAGTGGGGTAAGCGAGATGTTGCTACTGAAGCCGTCAGCACGCGATCAGATTATTGCATGGGCTTCGGCTTTTGATGCATTGTCGCATCAAATGGGCATATCCGGGAAAAAGGTTGAAAATTATGTTCCGGTTTTGATTGCCCTGAGTGAAATTCCCTGGCATGAAGGCGATCAAATCAATGCATTTGCCATGAATTCGCATTTATATTCGGTTTTAAGTTTTTTGAAAGATCCATATTGGGCAGAAATTTGCGGATTCAGCACTGCGGCATTTGATATGAATAAAATTTTTGCACCCAATACTTTGAAAATACTGCAATCGGAAAAAGTAGAGATTTCTTCAAAGGGCGTTATGGATAATAAAGGAAATGTGATGGATGGACTGGGTCTGAAGAGCACTTTGTCAACGGACTATGCGCCTGCCATTGAGGATTTGACGCCTTGTAATTTCAGTTCAAGAAATGGTGTAGCCGTTTCGGCTTATGTCTTACATACAGTGCAGGGATCATATGCCGGATGCATCAGCTGGTTCAAAAACTGTTCGGCTTCGGCCAGTGCGCATTATGTTATGCGCAGTAGCGATGGGCAGGTAACCCAGATGGTTTTGGAAGCCAACAAAGCATGGCATGTGCGTGACGAAAATCCATATACCATCGGAACGGAAATGGAAGGATATGTGAGCAGTGCATCGTGGTACACCGAAGCCGTTTACGTCAGTCATTCCAATCTGGTTCGCGATGTCTGCAACAGCGGATATGGAATTAATCCGTTGCGCACGATGTATCGTGACACTTTGGATGATGGAACTGCGCTTGATTACGGTGTTCATGTGCTTGCCGGTTCGAGTTATTGCACAAAGATTGCCGGGCATCAGCATTATCCCAACAATGACCACACCGATCCTGGAAATCATTGGTGCTGGGATTATTTTTACAGAAAACTGAATAATTCGACACCTGTTACGACATATACAACAGCTTCGGGAAGTTTTTTTGATACCGGTGGATCATCGGCTGCATACAGCGATGATGAGAGAAAAATATGGACTATTGCACCAACCAATGCCACTTCGGTAACTATAACTTTTTCTTCGTTCGATGTCGAGGATAATTATGATTTTCTGTATATTTATAACGGACCGGATGTTTTCAGTCCGCGCATCGGACGATATAATACGATAGCGCCGACAACGGTTACTGCTACAAGCGGAGTGATGACCATTGAGTTCAGAAGTGATTGCGCTACCACCGCAGCCGGATGGGTAGCCACATGGACCAGTGCCGCTGCGGATGCCACACCCCCTACCACCTTGGTTGCAACAACCGGATTGTGGAAAACTGATGATTTTTCTGCAACCGTTTCTGATGCTGATAACACTGGTGGAAGCGGCGTTCAGAAAGGGTATTATCAGGTTCTTGAAAATCAGGGAACAGAATGGCGGGCCAATGCTTCGCGCGGATATTTTGCCGATAATTTTGATGCACTGCACAGTGATTGGACACAGACGCTCGGCACCTGGACTATTGCATCCGGTGCGCTGCATCAGACCGATACAACGCAAAACAATACAAATATCTATGCTTCATTGAATCAGGAACTATCCAATAGAACACTGTATCATTTTACAGCCATGATTCCCGGAACTTCGAATGTGAACAAGCGTTTTGGATTTCATTTTTTCAGCGACAGTGCGGCACTTGATAACCGAGGCAACGGATATTTTGTGTTTTTCAGATTGGAAACCAATCAGCTTGAGTTTTATGAAGTAGCCAACAATGTCTTTACGCAGCAGATGGTGGTTACAAATGTTGTAACCAATCTGAATCAATGGTATGATTATAAAGTTATTTATGATCGCATTACTGGTGAGATATGGGTTTATCGTGATGATGTATTGCTTGGAACATGGGCAGATACAACCCCATTCACAAGCGGTGGAAAATATATTTCGTTCCGAACCGGAAATGCGGAGTTGAAAGTAACAGAACTGAAGGTTTATAGAAGCCGGGCAAGCTCGGTCAATGTGCTGGTCGGTACTCAGGCAACAGATGACATTCGTTTTGAAAATCCATCTCCATCGGTATATGGAGCAAAAATAAAATCGATTTGTCAGGATGTTGCAAATAATTTATCTGCTATAGACTATCATGATCTGAATGTTGATTTTACGCCTCCAGCAACCATTGTAAGTGTAAATGATGGCAGTGCTGTCGATGAAGATATTTCGTACAGCTCATCATCGTTGCAGGCCAACTGGACGGCTTCGGCGGATCCGAATTCAGACGTGTCGCATTACATGATAGCAGCCGGAACCACAGCAGGAGGCACCGATGTACTTGCGTGGAGCAATAATGGAACAGCGCTGACAGCGACATTGAACGGACTAACCCTGACACAGGGATCGACATATTATGTTTCGGTAAAAGCAGTGAACAATGCAGGAATTGAGGGTGCCGTTACAAGCAGTGATGGAATCACCATTGCCACGTCAACGTTAGCCGGATTTTTCATGAGTTCGAATGAAATCTGTCAGGGCGACAGTATTCAATACACCAACAGTAGTGTTGGAGCTACATCGTATTTATGGGAATTTACTGGTGGAGTGCCGGCCACATCGACATTGGCCAATCCAGTTGTGCATTATGCGAACAGTGGAGTTTTCGGAATTACGCTCTACGCCTATGGTCCGACTGATACAGCTGAAGTAATGTCACCAGCTGCTGTTACAGTGAGGCCTTTGGCAAATGCAGCATTTAGTGTGAATGACACGGTTTTTTATATTCCTGATGCGATGGCTTTGTTTAGCAATGCAAGTGTGAGTGCAGTTTCCTATGCATGGGATTTTGGAGATGGAACAACGAGTGTTGATGTTAATCCATGGCATTTGTATGGCGATACCGGCGTTTATACAGTTCGACTTGTAGCTGCATCGGAGTATTGCGGAAACGACACCCTTAACAAAACTTCGTACATCACAGTTCTTTTCCCTGATGGAATCAGAGGTGCAAATGCAAATCAGCTGACAGTATATCCGAATCCGGCCGGTGATTTTTTTGAAATCACACGTATTGCTGATAGTAGGGAGCCTGCATTGGTTTTAATGTACAACATAGACGGGCAGCTGGTTTACAGCGGGTCATTTGTTGCAGGACAGCAGAAATTGCGTATTACCACTACCGGATTTTCAGGTGGATTGTATCAATTGGTTGTGAGCGGGAATGAGATTTTGCGGGTACCGTTGATGGTGAAATAATCCCGAGTTGATTATTCAAATGTGAAGCACAGCCACACCATTTTGGAGCGGAGCGATTCGATATTATTTGTGTATATGGTGTTTTCACGTTTGAGCATGTCTGGAATTCCAAAAGAAGAGCGCAGCTCAATTCCGAATTTAAAATACTCGAGATACCATTCAACACCTACGCCCAGGTCAACAGAATAATCATGTGGCAGCAGTTTGAGATTGGCTTCGTCTTCCTGTTTCTTTTTTGATTGAGAAGCGAGGTCTAGGCTGTATTTGCCGCCAAAAAGAACGTATGCGCGGAAATTGGTGATTCGGTTTGTTTTATATTTAAACAGCAGCGGAAAATCGAGGAATGTGGATTCGGCTGTTTTTGTAACATTAGTGGTGATGCCGGTTGATGGATGAAACACGTCGTAATGAACTTTGCGGTCACCGAATGAAAGGCCGGGAATAAATCGCAGGTTCATGTTACTGCCCAGGCGAAGATCAGAAACAATGGCAATCTGAAATCCGCCCTGAGCCTGAGTTGTAATATTGAGTACAGAATCGATGGGGCCATTGCATTCAGGCCGGCGGAGTGTAAAGTCCATGTTATTGAACCCGAGGGTAAAACCGAAATGCACTGTCCTCAGATCAAAGCGCGGCAGGTTCTCGATTCCCTGTTCCTGAGCAGATGATGAGCGGAAAAGGAAAAGAAGAACAACCAGTGGAGCAATGACGAGCGTAAGGCGCATAAAAGAATTACGGTTTATTGCTTAATAACTGCAAAAGTAAGAATATATTATTAATATGCTTTTTGCAAAAGCAATCATGGTGATTCAAACCCGCACAGAAACAGCGAATACTGTAAAAAACGCAAAACCAACTTATTGGCCTGAATACTATTTAATTCTTTTGCTGTCCCAGACAAAATAAACAATTAAAGCAGCAAAAGCAATCAATGCTGTTACTTCAGGCCATGGGCAACCCGGGATCCAGTCCCAGCTTCCGTTGATCTGCATCTGGTTAACATGCAGGAAATTGAGATCGACATTAAAGAAGAGTAGTAATGCCCCGACTACTCCGAAAAGAGCCGCGCCCGCAATAAAACCGCTTGAAATGAGCGTTCCGCGCTGTTCGCGGGCTTTATTGACTTCGGGATCTTTGTGTCCGCTTGACATGAATTTGTGCAGAAGACCGCCTACAATCAGCGGTGTATTGAGGTGCAGCGGAATAAACATTCCGAGTGCAAATGCCAGCGAAGGCAGTCCAAGCCAATTGATAAGAAGAGAAATAATGGCACCGAAAGCAAACAGCATCCACGGTACTGAGGCACCCGGCTGCATAAGCGGTTCGATGATAGAAGCCATTGCATTGGCCTGTGGAGCTGCCATGGGATCATCGTGAACACCCGGAACTTTTACAAACCCGTAGGCACCGTTAAGGATGTAAATAACAATGCCAACCGTAGCAGCAGAGACCAATGTACCAAGAAATTTAAACGACTGCTGTTTGGCAGGGGTTGATCCGAGCCAGTACCCGACCTTCAAGTCAGTAATGAAACCGCCGGCCATGGAAAGGGCTGTACAGACCACACCGCCAATGATGAGTGAGGCAACCATCCCGGAAGCTCCTTCGAGTCCAACCCCAACCAGAATGACTGAAGAAAGAATGAGCGTCATCAGTGTCATACCGGAAACGGGGTTGGAACCAACAATGGCGATTGCATTGGCGGCAACCGTTGTGAACAGAAATGAAACAATAACCAATGTAACCAGCGCTACAAGCGCTTGTACGAGTGTCAGCTGAATACCTGCATATAGAAAGATGAATACAGCAATGACAGTCAGCAGAATAAACATCAGCACAAAAGTCATTTTAATATCTTTCTGTGTCCGCTCCGGTTGTTCAGTTTTTGCTTTTCCTGATAGTCCGGAGAATGCAAGACCGAAAGATTTTTTGATGACGCCAGACGATTTGATAATCCCAATGATACCAGCCATAGCAATGGCGCCGATTCCGATGTTGCGTACATATCCGGAAAAAATGGCTTCGGGCGACATGGCCGCAAAAATATTTTCACCGCCGCCGGCAGCAGCCATCATGTTTCCGATTTCGTTGAAAAGCGGCACAAACACAAGCCAAGAAAGCATGGATCCGACTGCGATTATGAGGGCGTATTTAAGTCCTATCAGATATCCGAAGCTGAACACAAGTGCGCTGGTGCTCATTTTGAAAACCATTTTTGTATTCTCGGCCAACTCGGCGCCCCAAGGAATGATGCGGGTTGTGACTGTGTCGGACCACAATCTGAACTGAGCAGCCATAAAATCATAGACACCACCAATGAGGCCGCTGGTGATGAGCAGCCCGGCCTGTTTTCCACCTTTTTCGCCCGAAATCAGAATTTCGGTTGTGGCTTTGGCTTCAGGGAAAGGAAGTTTTCCATGTTGTTCTTTGACAAAATATTTCCGGAAAGGAATCAGGAACAGAATACCGAGAATGCCACCTAACAGGGCGGCCAGAAAAATTTCTATGAATTTGATTTCAATATCGGGGTATTTGTATTGCAGAATGTATAAAGCTGGAATCGTGAATATGGCTCCGGCAACAATAACTCCGGAGCTGGCTCCGATTGATTGAATAATGACATTCTGTCCAAGTGCATTTTTGCGTTTGGTAAGAGCTGATGCTCCAATGGCAATGATTGAAATGGGGATTGCGGCCTCGAACACCTGTCCGATTTTCAGGCCGGCGTATGCTGCAGCAGCAGAAAAAATAACAGCCATCAGAAGTCCCATCAGGACTGACCATGTGGTTGTTTCAGGAAATTTCTTCGAAGCCGGCATTACCGGTTCATAGGTTTCACCTTCTTTGAGTTCGCGGTATGCGTTTTCGGGGAGTTCAAATGGTTTGTCGTTCTGCAGGTCTTCCATAATTTCAAGATTTAACAGATTGGGAGTGCAAGATAGTTAAAGTTTGAAATATGATAAAACAGAAATTAAAACAACAGTAAGTTTGCTGTTTGTGTTTTAGCGTCTCATCAGCAGTTCAAATAAATGCAGGATTTCGTTGGATGATTTGATGACATCCTGCGGGGCATCATCAAAATGAATGATCTGTCCTCCGCTCATGGTACGGATAAGTTTGTTGTTGTTGAAATAATAGCGGTATTCCCAGGTTGATTCTTCATCGTATCCCATCATTTTGTCGAAGTAAAAAACAAGTTTCCCGTCTTTAAACAACCATTCCTGATAATGATTCAGAATGCTTTTTTGTGTCGATGAAGTTACCAGAGCGAGGGCCCAGGTGCTGTCATTGTTTTGATTTTTGTTGTTGTATGCTGCATTCATCAGATCGCTGTACCAGAAAGTCAGGGTGTCGTGAAAGTCGCCAATGGCGCGCCATTGCATGTTGCCGGAATTTCGGATAATCTGATCGGAATAATAAGAGATGGAATCAGGTTGCGCATATTCGGAATGACTTTTTACATCTTTGTAATAATTACGTATTTCTAGCACTTTTTCATGTTGTGCTGAAGCGATCAATGCAGTAAAAACAAAGGCAATAAGAGTAATTATTTTCATTCTCATATTGTTCGATTAAAAATTTGATTTCAAAGTCAAATGTACAAATTTTGCAAATGAATTGAGAGAGAGGGGGGTGTTAATTATTTTCCCCAAACATTTGCAAATCGTACAAATGCTTGTATTGGCCGTTTAAAGCAATCAGTTCTTCATGTTTTCCCTGTTCAACAATACGACCCTGATCGAGGACAACAATCTGATCGGATTTTACAATAGTTGAGAGGCGGTGAGCAATAACGAGTGATGTGCGGTCGCTCAGAAGGCGGTCAAGAGCATCCTGAACCATGCGTTCATTTTCGGAGTCGAGCGAAGATGTGGCTTCATCGAGAATAAGGATTGGAGGGTTTTTGAGTACGGCACGAGCAATTGAAAGTCGTTGTCGTTGACCACCACTAAGTTTGCTGCCACGTTCGCCAATGGATGAGTCATACCCTTGCGGAGTTTCCATAATAAAATCATGAGCATTGGCAATTCGTGCGGCCTGTTCAACTTCTTCGCGAGTGGCATTGGGTTTGCCGAAAGCAATGTTGTTGAAAAATGTATCATTGAAAAGTATCGGTTCCTGATTAACGATGCCAAAAAGACTGCGTAGTTCAAGTACATTGTAGTGTTTTACCGGTTTCTGGTCGATTCGGATTTCACCATCCGTTACGTCAAAAAAGCGAGGCAGCAAATCGACCATGGTGGTTTTTCCTGCACCGGAAGCGCCTACGAGAGCAATGGTTTTTCCTTTTTCGATTTTGAGGTTTATGTTATGCAGAACATCGTCGTTGCCATAGGAAAAAGAAACATTTACATATTCGATAGATTCATTGAATCCTTTGAATTCAACAGGATTTTCAGGGTCAAGAATTTTTTCATCGGCATTGAGAAGTTCGTCAACGCGATCAAGTGAGGCCATGCCTTTTTGCACACTAGACCAGGCATTGGAAAAGCTTTTGGCGGGGGGCAATAATTGCGAAAAAAGCATAATATAAGCAATGAAAGCTTCGGCCGAAAATGCCATTCCGTCGGAAATGACCATTTTAGCTCCAAGATAGAGAATGATGGCCATTACAAGAATAGAAACAAATTCAGTGAGTGGAGAAGCGAGATTGCGTTTTCTGAAAATTCTGATTTGAAGTCGTGTGTATTTTCGGTTGGTTTCAGCTGTATTCTTATAAACGGTTTCTTCTGCTGTAAAAGCTTTTATTATTCTTAAACCATGTAATGTTTCATCGATGAGCGAAGTGAGAAATCCGAGTCGTTGCTGACCGAGTCTGGCTTTTTTGCGCAGCGAGCGGCTGATGATTCCCAGCAGAAAGCCAATAGCCGGGAGCATAGCCAGAATAATGAGGGTGAGTTGATAATTCATTATAAACAAGCTGGTGAGATATATCACGATAAAAATCGGATCTTTAAACAAAACCTGAATTGAAGACATGACACTGTTGTCAACTTCCTGTACATCGTTTGAAATGCGGCTCATAATGTCACCTTTACGTTCATTGGTAAAATACGACATAGGAAGATGCAGAATTTTTCGGTACATTTTGTTGCGCAAATCTTCAACAATTCCATTGCGCACCGGAGCCATAAAATAAGTGGACAAATAAGTAAAAATATTTCTGAACAAGAAAAGAATAACCACCGAGAAGCAAACGTATATCAGTGTTTTGTCGGTTCCATAGTTTTGCAGCATTTCCGAAATAAAATAATTCAGATTGTGTTGCAGTGATTTCAGGTTGAGTTCAAATGAAACAGGGTCTGTTACCGGGTTTTCCATCCCAAAAAGCACACGCAGAAAAGGAATAACCATGGCAATGGAGAAGAGAGAAAAGAGGGCAGTAAGAACATTGAACACCAGATAATAAATGGTGTTTTTCCAGTGACCGTTGATCAGACGGAGCATCCGGGAGAAACTTTTCATGCGAATGGATTTGAATTCAGGACAAAGATATAAAAATTGTGGCAGGCGATTTTTACGCACACCGATGGATTTTTATTTCTTGGTTGAAGTATTACATCTGAAAACTGGCCAGCAGCAGATCCAATTCCTTGCTTGGCAGACCGAAATTCTGTCCGATGATGTGATTGGTCAGAATGCCATTGAACATGTAGATGCCTTGCCGCAACGATGGATTATTTTTCAGAAATGCTTCTATTCCGCCTTCTTCGCCCATTTCCATGATGACAGGAGTGAAAAAATTGCTGAGTCCGTACGAGGCAGTTTGCGGAACTCTTGATGGAATGTTGGGTACACAATAATGAATCACATTGTGTTTGATGAAAACCGGATTACGATGTGTGGTAACTGTTGATGTTTCAATGCACCCTCCCTGGTCGATGCTGACATCGACAATGACAGAGCCGGGTTTCATGTCGGCAACCATATTTTCATTAACAACAATCATGGGTTTGTTGCGAATGGAATGCAGTGCTCCAATAACAATGTCTGCGTTTTTCAGTGATTTTGACAATACTTTCGGGTGAATAATGGAAGTAAAAATTTGTTGTCCGAGTGTCTGCTGCAGTGTACGAAGTTTGTAGATATGATTGTCGAATACTTTAACTTCTGCTCCAAAGCCAAGTGCTGCGCGGGCTGCATAAGTGCCCACTGTTCCGGCACCAAGAATAACGACCTCAACAGGAGCAATACCGGGAATACCTCCAAGCAATTTACCTTTTCCAATATCGTTTTTGCTGAGATATTCGGCTGCCACCTGAATCGCGGCATAGCCCGAAATCTCGCTCATGGCTTTCAGTACAGGAAAAATATTACTCTGGTCTTTAATGAATTCAAATGCAACAGCAGTTGTTTTGTGTTGCATCAGTTTTCTGAAATATTCGGTGGTTTGCATGGTAAAATGCAAAGCCGAGACAACTGTTTGCCTGCTTTGCAGCAAGTCAATTTCGCTGGGCAGCATGGGTGCTACTTTGAGAATAATATTGCATTGATAAATTTCAGCAGCGGAATCGGTGAGAATGGCACCAGCTTCGGCGTATTCTTCATCGGTGAAATGTGCATTGCGACCGGCTCCACGCTGAACAAAAACTTCGTGGCCATGCGAAACTATCAGACCGACACTATCGGGAGCCAATGAAACACGGTTTTCCTGAAAGGCAATTTCGAGCGGCACTCCGATTTTCATGCTGCTCTTTTTTCTCTTGATTTCCAGCCGCTCTTCAGCCGGCATCAGTTGTCCTGCAGGACCCAGATTAAGATTGCTGTTTTCAGTCATGATCGGGAATATTTATTTCGATGTGGCGGTTAGATTCGTCATCAGGTGTTGAAAGTGTTACGGTGATTACATTTTGAGGAAGAATGGATTCGATTTTTTCGGGCCATTCGACCAGACAAATAGCATTGCTGTATAACATTTCTTCAATTCCTGCATTCAGCGCGTCTTCTGGCTTCTCAATGCGATAACAATCGAAGTGGTAAACAGGGTTTTTTGATTCATATACATTGACCAATGCAAAGGTTGGACTGGTAACATCCAATTCTTGTCCTAATAAAATGCGGATTGTTTTGCCGATGAGTGTTGTTTTTCCGGCTCCCATGGGGCCGTAAAATGCAAATACTTTGTGCTGTTCAGCTAGCGAAGCCAGATAATCGGCAACGAGTATCATATCCTTCAATGAAACGCGGCTGAATTCTTTTTTCATGTTTTATTTTGGCGCAAGAGTGATGAGTGGAATCAGGTTTTCTTCGAGCGAAATGCCGCCGTGCTGAAATGTGTCAGCGAAAAAATTCACGTAATAATTGTAGTTGTTGGGATACACAAAATAATCGGTTGAAATGCAGAACATGTATGATGTGCTTACATTTGGACGAGGGAGAAATAAGTCGGCCGGATTTTTCAGTTCGAAGACATTTTTGCCTTCAGTGTTGAGATTTCTGCCGTATTTAAAACGAATATTGGCATTGGTTTCCCGATCGCCATAAATCTTTATCGGATTTTTCACACGTATGCTTCCATGATCGGTTGTCAGTACTATTTTGAAATGATTTTTGGCGGCAAGTTCAAAAACTTCTGCCAGCGGACTGTGATCGAACCAACTGCTGGTAATGGAACGGTAGGCCGATTCATCATTTGCCAGTTCTTTAATGATCTCCATATTGGTTTTTGAGTGCGAAAGCATATCAACAAAATTGTACACAAGCACATTTAGTTGATTTGATGCTATATTGCTGAAAGTGTCAACATATTTTTTCCCGGCTCTGAGATTCAGTATTTTGGTGAAATTGTGTTTTATATTCACACCCATGCGTTTGAGCAGTTCATCCAGCAACTCGGGTTCAAACTGGTTTTTTGAGTTCTCATCGTCATCATCTTCAATCCAGAGTTTGGGGAATTTTTTTTGTATTTCGGTAGGCATCAGGCCCGAAAACAATGAATTTCTGGCGTATTGTGTTGCCGTGGGCAATATACTGCAATACATCTTGTCGCTGATTACTCTGAAATGTTCTTCTATGGCGGGTTGTATGGTTTTCCACTGGTCGTATCGCAAATTATCAATGACAACAACCAACACTTTTTCATTTTTTCCCAGCAAGGGGAAAACAGCTTTTTGCATGACGTTGTGCGAAAGAAGTGGTGGATCGTTTTTGTCGCTGAGCCATTCCCGGTAATTTCTGAGAAAAGCTTTTGAAAACACTTTGTTGGCTTCTTCTTTCTGAGTCTGAAGAATCTGGAGCATGCTCTCATCGCCGGATTCCTGTAATTCGATTTCCCAGAAAATAAGTTTTTTATACAATGCTGACCATTCTTCAAAATTCAGGTTGGGAGAGATTTCCATACCCAGTTTTGTAAATTCACGCTGGTATGATCCTGTTGTTTTTTCCTGTATCAGACGGCGGTCGTCCAGATTTTTTTTCAATGTCAGCAAAATCTGATTTGGGTTAACGGGCTTAATCAGGTAGTCTGCAATTTTGCTGCCGATGGCCTCTTCCATGATGGTTTCTTCTTCGCTTTTGGTGATCATCACCACCGGAATGCCGGATTTTATGTTTTTTATGTGCGTCAAAGTTTCCAGTCCGCTCAATCCGGGCATGTTTTCATCAAGAAAAATAATGTCAAAATCTTCTGTCTTTAACAGATCCAGCGCGTCGTTTCCGTTCGATACGGGAGTGAGCTCATATCCTTTTTGTTCCAGAAACAGAATATGTGGTTTCAGTATTTCAATTTCATCATCAACCCAGAGGATTTTGCTTTTTGTATTCATGTTTTTTTAGTTTTCCGGTTATTCATTACATTTGTCTGTTTTTTTGACAGGGTGGTTTGTCGTAAGCAAAATCATTTTCAAAGATACAAAAATAATTTGCAAAAAACATTGAATTTTCTGACAATGGCTCTCAACAAACGCAAAATACTCAACGATCCGGTGCATGGTTTTATTACGATTCCTGATGAATTAATTTTCGGATTGATGAATCATCCGTGTTTTCAGCGTTTGACGCGTATCCGGCAGCTTGGACTTACGTATCTGGTTTATCCCGGTGCTTTGCATACCCGCTTCAATCATGCTATTGGTGCCATGCATCTGATGGACGAAGCTACCGAAATTTTAAAACAGAAAGGATTTCAGATTTCGCCGGATGAAAAACAGGCGGCTCTTGCTGCTATCTTGCTCCACGATGTTGGTCATGGCCCGTTTTCGCATGCACTCGAACACTCGCTGATTCATAATGTGTCGCACGAAGATATTTCTCTCCGCCTGATGGAACAACTTAATAATGAGATGAACGGACAGCTCCGGTTGGCAATCAGTATCTTTAAAGGCACGTACAGAAAAAAGTTTTTACATCAGCTCGTTTCAAGTCAGCTTGATGTCGATCGGCTTGATTATCTTTCCCGCGACAGTTTTTTTACCGGCGTTTCTGAAGGTGTTATTGGAACAGAGCGCATACTGAAAATGATGACCATAGCCGACGATGATCTTGCCGTCGAAGAAAAGGGAATTTATTCGGTTGAACGTTTCATTATTGCCCGCCGGCTAATGTATTGGCAGGTGTATTTTCATAAAACTGTTGTCGCAGCCGAACAAATGCTGATAGGGACATTGAAACGCGCCCGGGAACTATCTTTTAATGGAACCGATGTGTTTGCACCACCAGCGCTTGCATTTTTTTTAAAACAAAATCAGGATCAGGCTTCCCTCGATGCATTAACTCTTGGACATTTTGTCAATATCGATGACAGCGATGTGTTGTCATCGCTCAAAGTATGGCAGTATCACAGCGATCCTGTTCTCAGCCGCTTATCGGCCAATCTGCTCAATCGTAAATTATTTCGTGTTACCATTGATTCAAAACCCATCAGTAAAAAAAACGAGGATGTTCTGCTGAAGAAAATTGCTGATAGTTATGCTATTTCGAAAAATGATGCCCGTTATTTTATTGGTTATGGCGAAATTGAAAATAATGCATATGCTCCGGGTATCGATAAAATCTGGATTCTGAAAAAAGATGGCAGTAAGATGGATATTACTGAAGCTTCGGATCAGTTGAGCCAGGGCTCGATTTCAAAAACCGTGGTGAAATATTTCCTGTGCTGCCCTAAGGAAATATAAAAGTGAAAAGTTTATAAAGTTCATCAAGTGGAAAGGCAAGGTTTTGAGAGTTAGGAGCAAGTGCTCAGCCTTTACCTCGACCTGGACACGCGTCTCCGCTTGCAACGTTTCACGTTGACGCGTGCCCTCTCTCTCATGATAATCATCATATCGAATCTGCACTTTTCAGTCCTGAACCATCGTATCTTTGTAAAAACATAAAATCAAAAATTCTATGGAAGCAATCAATATGATACAAAACCGTCGCTCAGTGAATCATTTCGATGCGGCACGGAAACTGGACAATGAAACAATCAGACAGATTATCAATCTTGCGGTCAATGCACCTTCGGCAAACAATCTTCAACCATGGAGAATTATTGTTATTGAAAGTGAAGCAGCTAAGGAAAAACTCTGGAATATCGCATTCAAACAGCAAAAAGTGAAGGATGCTGCGGTGAATGTTTTGGTGGTTGGAAATAAAAACGGATGGGATAAAAACAATCCGGTGTGGGACGAAATGCTGCAAACTGTTGGAGGAAACAAAGATATTGTTGAAGCGTCGCAAAAAGGAGCAGCTATGGGCAACGGTTCTACCGAAGAGCGCCGCATTGCTTTTGCGCAGTCAAACAGTGGTTTGCTGGCTATGAGTATTATGTATGCTGCATCGGCGCTTGGGGTTGATTCTCATCCAATGAATGGCTTTGATTATGCAGCTGTGCAAAAGGAATTTGGTCTGGCCGAACACGAAATGCCGGTCATGAATATTTGTCTTGGCTATTTCGATCAAAGCAAAACACTTCATCCGCGCCGCCCCCGAAGAGGGTTTGATGAGATTGCGAAAGTACTTTGAAGCACAATGCTTTGCAAGTTTATCAAGTTTGTAAAGTGGAAAGGTGACGTATACGCTTGCGGCATGAGGCATGCGGAGAATAAAGCTTAAGACTTATACCAAAGTGATTTATAAATCGGTTCAATTATTTTTGGGAGACTCCGGAGG
>DAOPKE010000037.1:0-24416 GCA_035390965.1 Bacteroidales bacterium
CTTAACCTTAACCTTAACCTTAACCTTAACCTTAACCTTAACCTTAACCTTAACCAGGCTGTTTATATTGACCTCGATCTCCCCGGCTCATAGTAAGAGATGACGGCTGATTGCTGACAGCTAAATGCTTATTCCAGCCCATACTTATCAACCAGATAAATCAACGCCGCCATTCCCGCTGCGCCAAGCTGCATCTCACGTCGCACAATTTTATCAAACGTATCGTTGGCCGAATGATGATATTCGAAATAACGCTGCGAGTCGCATACAATGCCGGCAAGCGCCGTACAATTTCCTTTCAGAAAACCTACATCCACTCCACTACCGCCTTTATACCACAAATAAAATCCATAGGGTTCAAGTAAATTTTTCCACGAAACAATCCTATTGTATGCCGCTTCCGGAGCGTCAATCGAGAAACCGGTCGGTAAGGCTACACCACGGTCGCTCTCCAATGCAAACAGGTGCTTTTCGCTTTTCAACAATGCTTCTTCTGCGTATTTTTTTCCACCTCGCTGATCCATTTCTTCATCAATGAACATCACCACACGCAAGGTATGCTGCGGCTTGTAACCGGTTGCGAAAAACAGTCGAGCCACTTCGAGCGATTGCATGCAACCACCGCCATCATCATGCGCACCGGCGGAATTATACCAGGCATCGAGATGTCCGCCAACCGTTATAAACCGCTCAGGGTGTACAGTGCCGCGGATTTCTCCAATGACATTTCCCTGCTGAATTTCCGGTAATTCTTTACAGGTGCTATGCAAATATACGTTGGTCTCAGGAAATTTCATCAACACAGAATCCAGCTCCAGTGCGTCTTTGGTGCTGATGGCAAATGCAGGAATTTTTGGATCCGTAGTTTTATAACGCATGATGCCGGTATGTGGGAAATCATCAGTAGCTATATTGATCGAACGCACCAAAACCGCAACAGCACCAAGTTTTGAAGCTTCATCGGCGCCCAACACACGCATAGATGCATTCTCGCCATACGCTCTGAAAGTATTCACATGCGTTTGATTCATCGGTCGGTTGAAATAAACAATCTTTCCTTTTATGTTGGATGGATCTGCTTTTTTCATTTCATCCATACTGTTGAAAATCACTACCTGAGCGGTAATCCCGCGTTCTGGCGTCGGCACCGATCCGCCAAGAATATCAACTGTTAATGGATGATTCCTTTTCCCATCCACAGTGTAGTACGCCGTATCGCGCCCGGGGAGCCATTGACGAACCATGCATGGCTGAACGTACACCGAGTCAAAAGGCATGGTTTTCATCAGGCGAAACATATATTGCATCGCAGTATCCATGGCAGGCAATCCTGCAAGACGCCCTGGAGCCGATTCACACAATCCTTTCAATTGCAGATAAGAGACCTCGCTTTGCAATGCATTGTCAAAAATATTTTTGATCATCACGGAGTCGGCATTCTGTGCGCCGGAACGACCAGCAGTAAGAAGAAACAAAATCAATAAAATCAGAATATTTTTCATGTATCATTGAATCAGCCAAATATTTCCGAATTCTTAAAAACGCCGCTTTTCAGGATGTCCTGTACTTTTTTATTATTCAGGCCATCGCAGACTGCATCAGCATAATGAACATTATGAATATCGCTCCCTGCAAGCGAAACAAATCCTTTTTCAATCATATCGAAAGCACGCTTGCGCACTTCAGGGCCATAATAACCACAGATTGAAGGCAAATTCACCTGAAACAAAACGCCGGCTGCATGCAGATCTTCAAACACGCTTTCTTCAACAGGCCAGTAAAGATAACGCTCAGGATGTGCCAAGACAGGGGTATAACCTTTCATCAGTATATCCTGCAGAACATTTCTGAATTTCGGAAAAGGATTGAAATAAGACAACTCAACAAGAACATGTTTGTTATTACCAAGAAAAATCAATCCATCTTTCACTTTCCTTTCAAAACCTTCATCAATCAGATACTCAGCGGCAACCTCCAATTCAAGCCCGGGAATTGCATCAGAAACGGCATCGCGGAGTTTATCAAAAACCGGAAGAATATTCTCACGACTGTTTCGGTAATATTCAGACTGAATATGCGGAGTACAAAAAATCTTACGAAAACCGCATTCATACATGCGTTTTAAAAGCAACAACGACTCTTCTGTTTCCTTACAACCATCATCAACACCCGGAAGATAATGGGAATGAATATCTGTTTCGATTACTGAATAACCGATCAGTTCGGGCTTCCGGAATATGCGATTAATCAAAGACATTTTTGTTTTTCTTGAACCATTCGATTGTCTTACGAATGCCATCATCGATAGTCGTCTCAGGTTTATAACCAATCAACTTCGTTGCCCTGGCAATGCTGGCAGACGAAGAACGTATATCTCCCGGACGCTCCGGCTCATGCGATGCTTTTGACTTTCCTCCGGCAGCTTCATTGATTGCATTGAAAAGTTCATTCACTGAAGTTGAACCACCACAACCGATATTCATGACATTAAAACCGATTTCATCCAGCACAAAAGCTGAAAGAACATTGGCTGTAACAACATTGCTGACATATGTAAAATCGCGGCTTTGCTCACCATCGCCAAAAATCCTTACACTTTCTTTTTTAAGGACATGATCGATAAAAAGTGGAATCACTGCGGCATACGGACCTTTCGGATTCTGTCTCGGACCAAAAACATTGAAATACCTCAAGCCCGTAATACTCATCCCATAAAGATCGGCAAATACACGCCCATACAATTCATCGGCTACTTTACTGGCAGCGTAGGGCGACAACGGAACACCCGTTTTTTCTTCCGTTTTTGGCATGGTCTGATCATTCCCATATACCGAAGATGACGAAGCAAAAACAACTTTCTTCACTTTATTCAAACGACACAAATGCAATATGTTTACAAAACCATGCACGTTATTGATGTCGGTTGCCGGAGGATTTTCAACCGAGCGCGGAACGCTGCCCAGAGCCGCCTGATGAAACACAACATCTGCTTTTATAAAATGAGCAGCAATCGTATTCGCATCGTTGATGTCGGCCTGCGCAAATGTAAAAGCATCGTTATCGAAATGATGTTTGATGTTTTCAATACTTCCGGTCAACAGATTATCGATAACAATCACTCGTGCAGCTCCATGAGACAGCAACGCATCAGTAATGTGCGAACCTATAAATCCCGCACCTCCAGTAACAATACATTTCTTTCCTTTAATCTTTGAAAAAATACTACCTGTTTTCATACATGTCTTTATAATAATTCATATAATCTCCCGACGTAATTCTGTCGAGCCATTCCTGATTTTCCAAATACCATTCAACTGTTTTTTCCAATCCTTCTTCAAATGTCACAGAGGGCTCCCAGCCCAGTTCTTTCTGAATTCTGGAAGAATCAATTGCATAACGCAAATCGTGACCAGCTCTATCTTTCACATATGTTATCAACTGTATTGAAGTTCCTTTTTCCCGACCCAATTTCATATCCATAATGTCGCAAAGAAGATAAACCAGATCAATATTTTTCCATTCGTTATTGCCTCCAACATTATACGTTTCACCACATTTTCCTTTATGAAAAACAAGGTCAATAGCAGCTGCATGATCTTCCACATACAACCAGTCGCGCACATTCAAACCTTGACCGTAAACTGGAAGCGGCTTATTGTGAATAATATTGTTGATCATCAGAGGGATCAGCTTTTCTGGAAAATGATACGGACCATAATTGTTGCTGCAGTTGGTAATCACTGTAGGCAAGCCGTATGTATGATGATAGGCCATCACAAAATGATCACTCGATGCCTTGGCAGCCGAATACGGACTGCGCGGATCGTATGCTGTAGTCTCTGTAAACAGACCGGTTTCACCAAGAGAACCAAAAACTTCATCAGTTGAAATATGATGAAATTTTTTACCATCCATATTGTCTTTCCATAAGTTTTTTGCCGCATTCAAAAGATTTACCGTGCCCATCACATTGGTCATTACAAACTCAGTTGGATTGATGATGCTGCGGTCAACATGCGACTCAGCCGCGAGATGCACAATCCCATCCGGTTTATACTCATTGAAAATTTCATTGATACGGTCAAAATCACAAATATCTGCTTTTACAAACACATAATTTTCTTTCTTCTCAATATCGCGCAGATTCTCGAGATTGCCGGCATAAGTCAGTTTGTCAAGATTAACTATTCTGCAATCAGGATATTTATTTACAAACAAACGAACCACATGTGATCCGATAAATCCAGCGCCGCCGGTTATAATGATGGTTTTTTTCATGATTTCTTCTGTATTTTATTTCTGTAATTCTGTTCCCATTTCCATGCTGAAAGCGTGATTTCATCAAGCGTTCGCGATGGTCTAAAACCAAGCACTGCTTCAGCTTTTGTTGTATCAGCCCATACTTTTTCAATGTCGCCCGAACGACGATCAACAATGTCATAAGGCAATTTCAAACCACTCGTTTTTTCAAAACTCTGAATAACTTCCAGCACCGTAAAACCATTCCCGCTGCCGAGATTAAAAACTTCTATATTGTTGACAAGCATTTTTTCGCTGTATTCCAACGCCTTCACATGCGCCTGTGCCAGATCCGAAACATGAATGTAATCACGCACTGCAGTGCCATCTTTCGTATTGTAATCGCCTCCAAAAACTTTCAGTTTGTCGCGTAATCCCATAGCAGTTTGCGTAATAAAAGGCATCAGGTTGTTGGGTACACCGCGCGGCAACTCGCCAATAAAAGCAAGCTCATGAGCCCCTGCCGGATTAAAATACCGGAGCGATACAACTTTTATTCCTGGCTTCGATTGAACGAAATTGTTCAGAATCTCTTCGCCCATCTGCTTGGTATGTCCATAGGGCGACCATGCCGGAAGGAAAGGCGCTGTCTCAGTTACAGGTAGTTGCTCACTCTGCCCATATACAGTGCATGATGAAGAAAAAACAAAGGATTGTATTTTTCTTTCTCTGCAAAAATCAAGAACACTCACCAAGGATCCAATGTTGTTGCGGTAATATTCAAGTGGCTTTTCAACCGATTCGCCCACACTTTTAAAAGCGGCAAAATGAATCACTCCGTCAATGTCTTCAGGAAGTTTATTCAATTCATTCCTGTTCCCGACATCCATTTTGTGAAATTCCGGACCAGTGCCTGTAGTTATAAAAATCCGCTCCAGAACAGACTCTTCGCTGTTTGAAAGATCGTCGGCTATCACAACATCGAGTCCTGCATTGATTAATTCAACAACCGTATGCGAGCCAATATATCCCAACCCGCCTGTAACCAAAATCTTTTTCATACTACAAACTCCAATAGGTGAGCTTTTTTATATGATGACGCAAAATGCCCTTTACATCAATAAGAACACCTTTTTCATCTTTCAACATCGAAGCAATTTTATCTTCATTCATATCCATGTATGCTTCGTGCATAACAGCCAAAATCACAGCGTCGTACTTGCCCTGCGGGCCAGATGCAAGCGGTAATCCATATTCATGTTCAAATTGTTTTGCATCGGCATGAGGATCAACAGCATCGACATTCACTCCATACGAAATCAATTCATTGATGATGTCAACCACTTTGCTGTTGCGGATATCGGTCACGTTTTCCTTAAATGTAACACCCATCACCAGCACTTTGCTATCGAGAATATTACGTCCGGCTTTAATAAGTTTTTTTACACACTGCTTCGCAACATAAGATCCCATGCTGTCGTTCACAAAACGACCGGCGCGGATAATCTGCGGATGATATTTATATTCCTGTGCTTTATGAACAAGATAATACGGATCTACTCCAATGCAATGGCCACCCACAAGACCCGGCTGAAACTTGAGAAAATTCCATTTCGTGCCTGCAGCTTCCAATACATCGAGTGTATTAATGCCCATACGGCCAAAAATAATGGAAAGTTCATTCATCAATCCAATGTTGATGTCGCGCTGCGTGTTTTCAATGATCTTTGCAGCTTCGGCCACCTTAATGCTTGGCGCACGGTGCACTCCGGCTTTGATTACAAGTTCGTACACTTTTGCAACTTCTTCAAGAACTTCAGATGTATTACCTGAAACAATTTTCACGGTATTGGTCAGTGTGTGTACCTTGTCGCCCGGGTTGATGCGCTCTGGCGAATACCCGACATTAAAATCCTGCGGAAATCTGAGACCACTGAATTTTTCCATAATCGGAATGCAGTCTTCTTCTGTTGCACCAGGATAAACAGTTGATTCAAACACAACAGTGTCGCCTTTTTTCAGAATTTTTCCAACAGTTTCACTCGCTTTTACTAAAGGGGTCAGATCGGGCAAATTGTAATTATCAATGGGCGTTGGAACTGCAACAATATGAAAAGTTGCATCCTTCAGGTCTTCTGGTTTGCTGGTGTAAACAATTCTTTTATTCAAAAATTCCTCCGAAGCAATCTCGTCGCTCGGATCGATGTTCTTCTTCATAAGCTCAACACGCTCAGGCTTAATGTCAAACCCAATCACATCGATGGTTTTTGCAAACTCAAGCGCAATCGGCAATCCAACATATCCAAGCCCGATAACCGATAATTTTGTTTCGTGATTAAGTAATTTTTCGTACGTTTTCATATTTGTTTTTTATTGATTGATTTTATTGAGAATGGGGTGAAATTCGCCAGTCAACGGAGCAATTGAGGCATTGCGGATGTTATACACCATTTCAATCGAACGACGTGCATCCTCAAGTCCGAAACCATTTCCTGCAAGTATTTGTTTGTAACTGTCTGTATGCAACTCTGTAAATCCCTCCGAAAACTCAAACTCAGAGCCATTTACACGTATTGAACGAAAGGTTCTTTTTTGCCCTTTGATTTCTTCCGGCAAATCATTTTCGTCAATACTTAAAAACCACCGCACATTGGCGTTTTTCAACCGGAAAAAACCTGCCGCTTTCTGATCACTGTGCATGTGAACAATCGATTGCTCAACACTTCCGAAAATCCAGGTCAGCATATCGAAAAAGTGAATACCAATATTGGTTGCAACACCACCACTCTTGCTCTCATCCCCTTTCCATGAATGATGATACCAATGTCCGCGGCTTGTGATGTATGTCAGATCAACATCAAAAAATTCATTGCTCCTTTTTTCTGTTTCTTCTTTCAGATGCCGGATCGATTCGTGAAGCCGCAACTGCAAAATATTATTGATCCGTTTTCCTGTTTCATTTTCGATTTCTGCAAGCGCATCAATATTCCACGGATTCAGCACCAATGGCTTTTCACAAATCACATCGGCCTGATTACGCATGGCCATACGTATATGTGCATCGTGTAAATAATTGGGCGAACAAATGCTTACATAATCAATCTTACTCTCGCCTGCACGACGCATTTTGTCAAGGTGGCGATCGAAGCGCTCGGGTTCGCTGAAATAATCAGCATCGGGAAAATAAGAATCAATAACACCAATTCCATCATATGGATCAAGCAATGCCGTCAGTCGATTACCGGTATCGCGTATGGCCTTCATGTGCCTTGGCGCAATGTAACCGGCTGCCCCGATCAAAGCAAAATTCATTGGATTACTCATTATTTCTTTGTTACTATACCGTTTTTCAATACATATTGTTCTCCGCTTTCGGGACATTCAGCAGTACCATCTTCTCTGAAAATCAAACGATGGCCATACTCACTCACCCATCCCATCTGCTTTCCGGGATTTCCGATGATCAGCGCATAAGGCAAAACATCTTTTGTAACAACAGTACCAGCGCCAATCAATGCATATTCGCCAATGGTGTTGCCACATACAATAGTAGCATTGGCCCCAATCGAAGCGCCCTTCTTCACCAGCGTTTGCTCATACTGATCGCGACGGATAATCGCACTTCGCGGATTGGAAATATTGGTAAACACCATGCTGGGTCCCAGAAAAACATCATCTTCGCAAATGACTCCCGTGTAAATTGACACATTGTTCTGAACCTTCACATTATTACCAAGTATAACTTCTGGCGAAACAACAACGTTCTGACCAATGTTACAACCCTTTCCCAGCACGCATCCTGACATAAGGTGCGAAAAATGCCATATCTTGCAACCTTCACCAATGGTGCAGTTTTCATCAATCACACTGGTTGGATGTGCAAAAAAATCAGCCATATTATTTGTTTAAAAATTCAAGAACCGATCCGGTGATAAACTCCAGCTGCTCTTCGTCAAGCTCTGTGTGCATCGGCAACGAAAAAACATTCTGCGAAAGCCATTCTGTATTTGGAAAATCACCTTGTTTGTAACGGGGATCAAGATATGCTTTCTGCATGTGCAACGGTACCGGATAATAAATCATGCATGGAATACCACGTTCCTGTAAAAAAGCAATCAATGCATTACGGTCAATCCCTTGACCAACAAGCGTGTATTGATGAAAGACATGACGCGATTTTTTATAACGGAATGGCGTTATCAACTTCGGATGATTTGCAAAAGCTTTGTCATAGTAATCAGCTGCCGCAATACGTGCTTTGATATAGTTATCAAGATATTTCAGTTTGACATCAAGAACTGCGGCCTGAATGCTGTCGAGCCGACTGTTGACACCGATTTCATCGTGATAATAACGGATTTTCATGCCATGATTAACAACAATCCGCAGTTTTTCCGCCAATGCATCATCATTGGTAAAAACAGCTCCACCGTCGCCATAACACCCAAGATTTTTTGAAGGGAAAAAACTTGTACATCCAAGGTGCCCGATGGCTCCGGTTTTTTTTATACTTCCATCATTGAAATAATAATCCGAACCAATACTCTGGCAGGCGTCTTCAATCACGTAGAGATTGAACTCCTTGGCAAGAGCCATGATTTCTTCCATAGGCGCAGACTGACCGAATAGATGAACAGGCACAATGGCTTTGGTTTTCGGGGTAATGGCACGACGAATGGCATCGATGGAAATATTCATGGTGTCTTTCTCAACATCTACCAAAACAGGCGTCAAATGAAGCAATGCAATAACTTCAGCGGTCGCAATAAATGTAAATGATGATGTTATAACTTCGTCGCCGGGCTGCAGACCCAAAGCCATCATGCATACCTGCAACGCATCGGTGCCATTGGCACAAGGAATTACATGCTTTGCGCCAAGATACTGCTCCAGACTTTTCTGAAAACGCTGAACAGCTGGACCGTTGATAAATGCAGTACTGGAAACAACCTCCATGATTGAGTTGTCAATTTCGCTCTTGATTTTTTCATACTGACCCTGAAGGTCAACCATTCTGATGGGCTTCATCCTCTATTTTTCTGCAAAGCTAATAAAAAGATGCTTTGCTTTATATAAGTGTATAAAACAAGATTGTAATTGAATACAAAAATGAGCACTGTGTATATCAAAACTTCACCACAACTCCCGTACTCGATCCGTTCAGTATATCTTTCAAAGTACTTTTGATTTCAACAATTTCCGGATCATCTGATTTCACTGCACGCGCATTTTTTTTCACCTTTTTTACTTCGTGTGGCGTTTCAATAATTGTTTTCACATTAATCATTGATGATACTTCAACCCCCATGAAATCCTGCAATAAGGGACTATCCTCCTGTTTGTTGATTTGTTTTGCTATCAGAGGCCCGATGTTTTTTTTGCTGAATCGATGCTTGCCAACTTTCATGTATTTGGGAACAACAAATCCATATTTCATTCCAGCCAGCTGTAGAAGCGCCTTTTTAAACACCTTGTGATTTTTGAAATGAAACGAAACCTGATATAATCCCTTTTTTGTATCTGAAATGGTTTTAACATCAGTAATGCCAACAACATCCTTCACTGCATTCTCCACCGTTTTTGGGAAATTCAGAATATCTTCTGATGGCTTAAATGCATCCATGCCGCTTTGAGTCAAGGCCCCCATATCAAGCTTCAATGAATAATCACCGCTTTTGTCAGGATAAATTTTTATACGTTCCTCCAACTCAATGCAGGAAGTAATAAACAAAGCAGTGAGCGCCAGAAAAACTACCCGCAGTTTATTGTACAATGGCATTGGGATCAAATACTTTTTTAAGAATATCATTAATACGTGCTGCCGGATCCGTGCGGATTTTCTTCTCTTCGGCTGCAATCTGCAGGAAAAGCGCACCCAGTGCCTTCTCTGTAACATATTTCGATAAATCAGTTTCTATTGGTGTAACCAACGGTATCTTGTTGTATGTGCCAGTGATATCTGACCAGTATTTGGTGCAATTCACTGCATCCAGCGCCTTTGTAATTTCGGGTTTAAACAAAGCAGTAAGTGATGCCGTTGTTTTAGACTTAAAATACTCCGTGGCAGCATTATCAGCCCCTTTAAGAATGTTTATCGCATCGGTGATGGTCATTGCAGTAATCGCATTCAGGAATATCGGACCAGCTTTTGCGACTGCATTTTCTGCACCATGATTCATTGTAGCAACAAAATTATCAAGCAGGGTTTCCATACCTAGCTGCTGCAACTTTTCCTTGGCTTTGATGGCTTCCTGCGGAAATGGAATCATGAATAAAGGATTTTTCAAAATTCCATCAGCTTTTCCCAGCATCCCAATGGCATTGTTGGTGCCGACATTCAGGGCTTCCTTCAACCCATTTGCAACATCTCCTTCACTAAGTACAACGGGTACATTGGTTGGAAGATTCAGCTTATTAAGCGTGTCACAAGCCGTAAACATAACCAATACAGCAGCAAATGCAATCATGTATTTTTTCATGGCAAAAAAATTTTCGTAAAGTTACAAAATCTCTACCAGATTTATAACTTTACTGCCGCTAACATAAAAATTCATCATGAATCTACCCGAAGGATCGCTGATAAGTTACTTCAGCACTCTCGTTAAGCAACACGGAGGAATCAATCTCGCACAGGGTATTCCGGGCTTCAGCCCTCCACAGGAATTGCTGGATGAACTGAAAAACATAGCACATGAAAATATTCACCAGTATCCGCCGGGGATTGGCAATTTTACACTATTGGAACAATTACTGGCTTATTTTTCTGACCAGTTCCCGCTGAAAAAAGAAAATATGATCATCATGCAGGGCGCAACCGAAGCGCTATGCCTGATTTTTTTATATGTCATGCGTCAAACCAAAGGTGGATTCACGACTCTTTCATTCACTCCGCCATACGAATCCTACCACCAACTTCCAAAACAATTCGGACTTCCGTTCATCGAACTCGATCCTGATGAAAACAAACAACTGCCTCTTGCTCAAATAAAAGAAAAAATTGAATCGGATAATGTTCGGCTGATCTTTTTGGCTTCACCCGGAAATCCGCATGGAATCATGTTTTCAAAAGAAAGCGTAAACGCATTGATTGAATTATGTCAGCAAAAAGAATGCTTTCTCGTTTTTGATTCGGTGTACAGAACACTGTATTTTGAAACAAAACCTTACGTTCCGCTTTCAAAACTAAACCCCTATCTTTTTATCGTTGACGGATTTTCAAAATGGTTTTCCATCACCGGATGGCGTGTTGGATTTCTTATACACGATGAAGCTCATTGTTCTTCATTACGCTCATTACACGACTATACCGGTCTCTGTGCCAATTCAGTCTTACAGGAAGCTCTTTCACGTTTTATTGCAAAAAATAATTTTGGGGAAACTTATTCCGGAAACCTGCGAAAAATCCTTGCCGCAAATTACCAATTCGCTTCAAAAAAACTCGATGCCATGGGATTCAACTGCAAAAAACCGGATGGAGGATATTTTGTCTGGGCAGAGCTTCCCGAAACGTTTTCCAATGGCTTTGAGTTTGCAGTAAAACTTTTCGATTATCAAAAAGTAGCCGTCGTTCCAGGAATTCATTTCAGCGAAAAAGCCGAAAAAATTGTCCGGTTCAATATCGCACGGCCACTCCCGGAACTAACAGAGGGCCTTGAAAAAATATCATGTTTCCTGAAAAAAAATTCCGAAAAAACTTAAAACACAAGATTATTTTTCCACTCGGCGTATTGATCCGTCTTTGGGATTCAGTAATACTTGATGTATAGATGAAGGCAGCTGAAGAACAGTCCCTAACTGACATACACTTACTTTTTCCATCAAAACCACTTCACCGTTTCCATTGCGGATTATAAAAAAACATTTTTCCGGGACATTATATGCCAATCCTGCATTAGCAGACCTCTTAGTATTTGAAACAGCAGCAACAACAGCTTCAGTGCGCTCTTCAGGCATAATCTGATAATAATACATGTTGTCAGTAAACAAACTGTCTTCAATTTCTGCAACGCCTTCTGTCTGATAAAAACTGAATATAAAATCATTGTCAACCGGCTTTTCCGGATCAATCACAATGCGATAATGCGTTATGTACTCAACTGTTTTTCCGGTAAAAAGTGTGAGGTATTCCTGTTGCATTTTGTTGAGTTCATCAAGCATTGAACGAAAAGTAGTCTCATCATAATCCACTTCCTGATAACCAGAAATGAGATTCATCTTGTTTTCAGAAATCAGTCTTATATAATCTGCTGCATCTTTTGCCTTGTCTTCAAGCGACTTTTCGATAATACTATGTTGCAAAATCTGCTTTTCAATCGTTATGGTATCAAGAATAATCTTTTCAATGATAGTATCTGTTTTCACTTGTGTGTTTCCTGTTGCAAAATGCTCAAACCCAACATTCATTGATTGTGAAGCGCGGTCATTTTCAACCAACAGACTTTTATCCGCTGCTTCAAAGCCTGCATCTGAAGGATTATTGAAAGACACAATACAACCATCTTCATTCACCGATAATAAAAAGGGTTCCTTCTCTTTCAAACGTTTTGTTTCGATATAAAACAATTTGGATTTATCGGGAACTGAAAAAGAATTCAGTGCAATTCCAACAATTGAATATTCCGTTTTGTTTTCAGTAATGACATTACTTATGCCGGTAAATTTTGCAGAATACTGCGAAAAAGGTCCTTTAAGATAATGTGTCTCTTTTACTGTTATATCAACAACCAATCTGGTCTCAGGCAGATAATAAAACACGCCTTCTTTTTTCAGTTTGGTATAATTGTGAACCGGAATTACCTTATACGTATTGCATGATGCAAAAGATATAACCAGCAAAAACAAAATAACTGACCGCATGTGATTTTTTTTCAAAATTAATGATTTTCGCCGAAACTTTAAATCATTTACCTTTGCAATCAAATGGATAAAAAATCAACCATCCGCATAGGCAACAACAAATCGCCATTAATCATCAGCGAAAATCCTGTAATGGATTTTAAAAGATGGTGGCAATTACGTATCGGAACACATAAAACAACACCTGTCATCATCTTGGTTGATCGAACTGTTCACTCAGCTTATAGCGTGCTTATCGGTGATTTATTAAAAAATCTCCCTGTTTCTGTCATTGAAACACGACAGATCGATGCCGGTGAGAACTGCAAACAATGGGACAATGCCGGGGTCATTCTTAAGGAATGGATCAATTTTCCCGTAACCAAAGACACTGTAATCATCTGCATGGGGGGCGGCACTGTAACTGATCTTGGGGGCTTTATTGCGGCCATTTACAAACGTGGTTTACGCACCGTTTATATTCCCACCACTCTTATGGCTATGACCGATGCTTCGCTGGGTGGTAAAAATGCCATCAACGCGGGCTCAGACAAAAACCAACTGGGAACCATTAGCTTCCCGCAATTTACCCTTGTTTCAACCATGTGGCTTGCATCACTGCCTGCCCGTGAAATACAGTCGGGTTATGCTGAAATCATTAAACACGCACTGCTCGATGATTACAGTTTTGTCAAAACAATACTTGACATCAGCGACACCAGTGTCCCTCCACCTCTGTCATTATTAGTCAGAAGCATCCGTGTAAAAATGAAAATTGTTACCGATGACCCATATGAAACACACGAACGTCTCTGGCTGAATCTGGGCCACAGTTTCGGACATGCTTACGAAAGCTTTTTCTACGCTACCGGAAATCCTGTTTCACACGGACATGCCGTTGCCATCGGACTTGCTGAAGCCCTGTATTTTTCAACAATACTGCTTGGATTTTCAAAAAAAATATATGCTGAAGTTATCATCTGGCTCAGGCAACAATTCATCATTGATTCCCTGCCCGAATGGAATGAGATCAGAGCATCTGTTTTAAAAGACAAAAAAAACATCAGCTCCGGAATCCGGCTTGTATTGCTTAAATCGCCCGGAAATCCATTGCTCCGTTCAATGGATGAATCGACCTGCCAGACCCTGCACGCCGACTTTCTCAAACAACTTTAACAACAAAAAAAGTCATAAAAAAAGTGAGCCGAAACTCACTTTTTTAATATCTGTTATATGTCAGAAATATAAAATCCGGTTGTCTTCGAGTTCGGCTTTGTTTTTCAACGCCTTGAACAATTCATAATTGGCCTTGCTCTGGAAGAACTGCATTTTCTGGGAAAGAATAACTTTATGATCGGCCGGGGCTGCTTCAACTACATCAAGTACAGTGAAAACAAACACACCGGTTTCGCCTTTGATAACCTTCGACAATTTACCTTTTGAAGATGCAGTGATGTTTCCAACAACTTCAGATTCAGGACCAAAACCAGGTAATGAATATGTTGCAAAAGTTACATCAAAGGTATCTGTGTCAACACTGAGTTTCTTGGCCAAGGCATCTACCGAAGTTACACCATTTAAAGCAGCATTCATTTTATCCATAAGCATCTGCGCTTTCTTTTCTCTTTTGGCCAATGGCTCAACAATGGCTTTAACTGATTCAAACGACGCCTGACCTTTTTCAGATCTTGACTTTAAAACCGCAATAACGTATTTGGTTTCAGTATCAAGCGAAAATACAGGAGAAACACTGTTGATTTCAGTATCTTCATTATATGCCCAACGCACAACTTCGCGTCCTTCAGCAATACCAGGCAACGTAAACTCTGTAGTCTTTACCTTGTCAGCAACACGCTTGGTATAACCCCTGTCAATAATATTTTTCTCAAAAGCTTCCTGTGTCTTACTTTCAGCAGCAAAAACATTGGCCAGGTTGTAAATCGAATCACTGGTAGTATTACTGGGCTCAACCGTGCGCTGAATGGTGGCAATTTTCACCTTATTGACCGGTTTTGTTTTGTCAATGACCTTGATTACATGATACCCGAAAATAGTTTCAACAACGGTATAAGAACCAATGGCTCCATCAACACAAGCCTTGTTGAACTCAGGAACCATCATGCCTTCCTGAAACCAGTCGAAGTAACCGGCATTCTGTTGTACAGATGGGTCGTTGCTGTGCGCAATGGCGGCCTGTGAAAAGAAAACGCTGTCCTTTCCGCGAACAGCCAGCAAAAGACTATCTGCCATTTGTTTTGCCTGTTCTTTGGTTCTAACCACAGTAGAATCGGCATTTTGTGCACCCTGATAGGCAATGAGAATATGTGATGCCTTGAGTGAATCAGGAATCATTTTGCGATCAAGCAACTTGTGCATGAAATAAATATTATTTTCGAGATATGGTTCCACAAATGTTCCAATATTGGCACCAAACAATGTATCTGCTTTCACAGGCAACACTTCACGACGCAAATATGAACTATCCCAGGTGAAATCAATATCAGCATTGGAATTGATAAACCCTACAATATCTGCATCGGCAGTCTTTGTAAAACGTGAATAAATGGTATCCACTTTTTCCTTCATGAATTTATGATCGGCTTCCGATGGCTTTACATCGAAAATAACAAAATCAACAGCAGCTACGAGCTCTTCCGAAATGAAATCATATTTGTGCTCTTCGTAGTATTTTTTCATTTCTTCTTCTGTGACAGTGATGGTTGAATCACTGATTGAAGCATAACGCAAACCCGTATAAGTGGTCACGAATTTTTTGTTTTTCTCAATGTTATCACGCTCAATAAATGCTTTTGGCAAATAATAACCCTTGTTGACAAGTGTCGTATATTTATTTTTTGTCCTTTCTTCGATAATCATTTTTTCATACATGTGCCAGTTCTGCTGTTCCTCGGGCGAACGCTCCTCGATACTTTCCACATACATAGCCACCTGATTGGGGTCGAAAATGCCTGTCTCAGGATTGGTAAAGAGCTGACGAATCAAAGGATGAACAAATTTACCGGTAAATAACTCACCCAGTTCTGCATCGCTGACAGCCAATCCCAACTTGTCATATTCTTCCTGCAAAATCAGGTTTTCCACCATTTTGTCAAATACTTCATTGCTGATCTGGAAATTATCAGATGCTGTAAACTGGATTTCCTGCCCATACTGCATCATATACTGAGCTTTACGCTCTTCAACCATGACCGAAAAATCCTGGTAATTGACTTTTTCGCCAAAAACCTCAGCCAGTGGTTCAGCCGAACGCCGTCCGCCACTTGATGTCATAAAGTCGCTTAAAACAAAGAGCGCCAGCGCAACTCCAATGATCCCGATGAGTAATCCCGAATGTTTCCGTATTTTTCCAATGGTAGCCATTCTTCTTGTATTTTATTTTAAAAAACGAGTGCAAAGGTAATCATTTTGATCAAAAAGCCCTATTCTGAGGTATTTTTATCGTCTTTTATTTCAATTTCCCCCTTAACCCTCATTATTCTGTAATTATCAAACCGCTCATCCGATTCAAATCCATCGCCCCAGATAATCTTATCCGGCGTGATTATCTTAATAAACTCATTGGAATAAATCCGATTTGCACGCTCATCCCAAATCAGATGGTCGGTGTACATTTTTTCAGAATCTGCGGTAATAATCACAACATCATATTTCACATCAATCCTCTGCAACTCATCCAATCGCTCACCATAACGGGCTGTGAGAACTGTTTCTTCCTGTCCCAGTGAATCATAAAAAATCACTTTCAATCCTTCCGTCAACTTCAAAACACCTTTCTGATCCTTGTTGTCAAAACGCTTCATCACCGGCGCCGTCAAACACGCTTCGATATGTCCGCTGTCGCTGTAATACATGGTTACATCCATGGCCTGCTCAACCGGAAGTGTATCTTTAACCGTCACTTCCTTAATGCTGTTCATGGAATTGCCACATGAAAAAAGCATTGTGACCGCCATAGCGGCCACAATGCTGATTATAAATATTTTATGCAGACCGGTCACCGGACTATTTACTTCTGACTATGGTCGTTTCGGTGTACCAGCACGAAACAGTATAGCTGGATCCAACTGTAATGTTTTCGAAAAAGAGTTCCTCCGAATTCGGAAATCCACCATAACAGGCATTGTATCTTGCATTGGCAACACTGATGACGTTTTCATCGGTTGACACTGACTTGGCCTTCGCATATTTGTCGGCAGCTGCCCAATATCCGGCTTTTTTGCTTACCGGGGTGTCTCCACCGCAACTCGAAACCGTTGAATAATACAAATCTCCGATGATAAGATATGGTCTTCCGTCATTTGGATTCAGACTGGCCGACTGCAGAGCTGCATTGCGCGCATTGGCATACTGGTTCATGTTTCGGTATGCATCGGCAAGATTCAGATAAGCTTCTGCTTTTTGTATCGGATCTTCAAGCCCGGCAACAGCTTCGCTCAGATATTTGGCGGCACTACTGAAGTTTTTGATTTTCAGAAATGATTTTCCAAGTGCCAATGCCGACATTGGGGTTGGTGACTGCTTGTACAGCTCCTCGGCAGCATTGAAATACAACGGATCTTCGGTACAGTTTTTCTTCTCCATCAACTCGGTAAGCTTAAGCAACCAATTGAGATCGGACTTTTTTGTTTCAAATTTTGCGCTGTTGATGGCAATAATCTGTTCGCAATTTGCCCATGGATCAAACAAACTATTAATGTTGTTCTCAGCAATTTCGTATATCTCAATTTTCTTGTTGATTTTTAAAGAATCTCCGGGTTTCTCCTTCAATTCTTTTCTGTACTCACTCAACTGAAACTCAGCAGCCGACATGGCAATGTCATAATTTTCATAAATCATGCTGGTGTCAAGCAAGCCGGCACGAACCATTTCGTCGGTAACCTTGTAAAATATGGACAAAACAGCAGCTTCGCTTTCATTTCCCTGAATTTTAAGCGATTTTTCCAGGGTGTAATAAATCAGTTCTATTTCACCCGGACGGAAAGTGTACAGATCATAACCTTTACGGCCAAGAATATACCCCTCACCATATAATCTTGCACAGCCAAATGCCTCAATATTCTGGTCATAAACCATCATCAGGGTGTCAATGTAGCGTTCTTTCGATGCACTATCAGCAGCTGTTTCAATCATATAATCAACAATTCGCACACCGTCGAGATACAAGTTCTGACTGATCAACGGAGCATTGTTGAAACAATATCTCCAGGGAGCAACGGTATATTTTATGGCATCACCTTTATATCTTGAATCTTTCCATTGTTTATAATTCTCGCGGTAAAGCGAAAAATTCTTTACGCCGTTAACACTGTCAGTACCATATTTCGGGCCTTTGATGCTGCAGGATTTTGGAAAAGTGATACTGTCCTGTGCTTTTGCAACATGAATTGCTGAAAACAACAGGGCAAAAACGAAAATGAAATTTAAAACGGTTTTCATGGCTCTATAATTCTAATTGTACTTCTTCTTTTCAAACCAACGCTCTTTGAGGGAAATTCCTAAAACAAACCTTATATATTTCTCCTCCATCAGATTTTGACTTTGAGTTCCCATTTTCCCAAATTCAAAGCCAGTTGTAATAACTGAGCGCTGCAATCTGGGATAAATGGACTTCAACGGCCAGGAACAGCCAAAACTTATGCCAATTTTCGATAGTTCTTCCCCTTTAAGAGAAAGGTAAGTCTGATCATAATGAAAACCACCATACCAGGTTACTCTTTTCATATATTTTGAAACGGCCGAATTATTGGGAGAATATGAAAATCCGGCATTCAGCGACAAACTGTTTTTCAAAGAATCCGATTCTCCGAACGAAGTATAACCAGACCAGTCCTGAACCTTAAAGTCAACTCCAAACGACCAGTTCTGATCTTTGGCAATCATAAAACCACCGGAAATGCTCATAGGAAGACTTATTGTACCTGCAATATTATCTGAAACCCCGGTAGTATCAATAATATACTCACTGGTACCACTTGCATAATAGCGCATAGCCAGCAAACTTTCCTTGGCATTCAGATTGACCGGAAGACCGACGGCAGCACCCAGAACGAGACGTGTTTTACGTGAGGTGAGGGAGTCGCGGTTCAGAACGATTTCATATTGAAGACCTGCATCTAAAGCCACATCGCCCACATAGCGGGATGACACTGTTTTTGTGTTGTAATAAGCAGTAGTATCAAAAACTATTCTTCTTGTCTGCGACAATGAACCAAACACATATGAAACATTGGCGCCGATGCTTAAATGATTGGCAACCTCAATAGCATGTCCCATCCAGAATTTATTAAAACCTCCGCTGCCCTCATATTTGGCCGTATAATTTGCCAAGGAATCAACAGGGAAAGCAGCTTCAAGATTGTATCCAACCGAACTATATGGCTGAAGGCCAAAAGCCATACCCCAGTTATTGGCCGCTTTAAATGCAAAAGAAAAGCTGTTGAGTGCACCTGAAAAACGGTTAGCAGTCTGTGATGCCGTTGTCTGATTGGAAAAATTGCCTTTAAACCCACCATTGAACAACATGGGAAACGAATCCTGATCATGCAGCAAAATGGTGTATGAAGCCGGGTTAAAAGAATTTACAGCATAACGGTCGCGAAAAGCCGCTGTCAATCCTCCCATCGAAAAAGAAACAGGTTCTGTGGAAGTTTGCATTTCACCCAGTCCATAACGCGAATATGGCGACAAAACAAAGGACTGCGCCTTTAATTGAAGTGATGAAACCAGTAAGATCAGTCCGATAAAGTAAATTTTCATGGATTCAGGTTCAGCAAATGATTAAGCCCCACAAGAACAATTTTTGGGACTGCAAAGATGTGATTTTCATGCGAAATATCAAAATATGAGGCATCTCCACCAGCTATAAAAACAGTGCCCCCGGAAGTTCTATAAAGAAATTCGTCGATACGATAATTAATTTCAGCTAAACAACCATTCATTACGCCGCTAATAATTGAATCTTTGGTTGACATTCCCATGAGTTCAAATTTATTCTCTGGTTCAACTAACGGCAGTCTGGATGTAAAATTGTGCAAAGCCCTTAACCGTAAACTGATTCCCGGACTGATGGCGCCACCCACATAATACCCGCGCTCATCAACATAATCAAAAGTAATGGCGGTACCGGCCTGAATAACCATAAAAGGGACAGCAGGATTGGATAAAAATGCCGCACCACAAACCGCAGCCCATCGGTCCTCGCCCAAAGTTTCAGGTGTTTTGTATTCTGATTTCACCGGCACCTGCATGCAACTTTTCACATTGATAATTTCTTGGATGCGAAAAAAATCCTGTTGCTCCTCTGTCAGCTCCACAACAGAAGCATAAATCTTCCGAGACCCGGGATATTTTTTCAAAACAGCATGAATGTAATCAACTGAAAAAAAATCTGCACCCGATTCGATAATTTTTTCATCCGAAAAAACAGCGTATTTGCAGCGGGTATTACCTATATCTATGGTCAGATTCAAATTCACAGTGTAAAGATACATCAAAAAAATTTTGTCAGATAAAAATATCGTTATATATTTGCACTCCCAAAAAGGAGGCGTCGTAGCTCAGTAGGTAGAGCAGCGGACTGAAAATCCGTGTGTCACTGGTTCAATTCCAGTCGATGCCACAAAAAAAGCCGGAATAATCCGGCTTTTTTTATTCATTCAAATGATCACCAAACACCAATGTAGCGATAGAATTCATCAGCATTAGAGCTAAAAGTAAATGCATCATTGATCATAAAAATATTGCCTTTGTCAACCACAAACGTGTAAGCTGTTTTGGCCAGTTTCAGCCGGTTTGAATCGAAGGTAAGCATCAGCATCAGTTCACGGAGCTGCGCAGAAGTAACTCCACTAACCGACACCGCCGTAATGGCCATACGTACGCGGGTTTCATCAAATGCTTCACGGCGGATCGACGACAGCAGCATTCCAAATGCATCGGGCGACATACCCATCGGCATATACGCATTGCTGCCATAAGAATATGTCCCATAGTGACCATTGCTACTCCCATAATGATTTGAATGGCCGTATCCATGTCCGTTGCTGTGATTATGTCCGTATCCATGGCTGTAGCCCGTTGCAGGGATCATGTTCTCGGAGCGAAGAATTACAAATGCACCAAAACGATCGATGGTTCCATACATTCTCTTGTTGGGCATAATATCAACAGACCCCCTGAAAATACGATCAACCATGATTCCATTCAATGTCATTGATTCGCGAAACACTTCCATTCCATGACGGCCATGCTCGATGCGCGATACGACAACAGACCCGGCATAACTGTCGTACTGACGTCCATCGATAACAACATAAAAATCAGCATTTTCGTTTATTGTGATGGTCAATTCCGAATAAGCTTTTGCGAACATAGCCGGCGTAATTGCCATCAGGACGAGTAAAAGAGTAAATTTTTTCATGGCTTGTTCCTCCTTAAATTTTGTGAGCAATTTCTCTTCTTGTTTTCAAAGGTTATGCCACAAAAAAAGGAGTTGAAAAAACAACTCCCTTCAGAAAAATATTTTATCAAATTATTCCAGAACAAAGACTTTTCCATTGAAAACGTGCCATAATCCATCACCATATCGCACTTCAATTCTATACGAATACAGACCCGGTGCGGTTAAATTCCCATCAACTTTTCCATCCCATCCATCATTGATATCGCTTGATTCAAAAACCTGTTTTCCCCATCGGTCATAGATGTGCATTGAAAAAGTGCCTTCATCCAGGCCGATTCCAATGCCGGATGGCTTGAACACATCGTTGATTCCATCATTATTATATGGTGAAAATGCATTGGGGATATAGAATGCAATGTTCAGTTCAACATGAATGACCGTATAGCTTTTGTCGCTGCAACCATTTTCCGAGTAGACCGTCTGCCAGACAATATAATCGCCGGGGCCGGAAAAAGTGTGAACCGGATTGGCCTCAGCTGAATAATTGTTGGTGCTTGAAAAATCGCTGAAGTCCCAATAATAGGTGGAAGCCAACGTGCTCAAATCAGTAAATGTCACTACAGGATTATCCATCGAAACCCAGGTAGTATCAGCAATAAAATTTGAAACCGGTAACTCGTAAACATCTACAATGCCCAGCTCTGATTTAGAGTTTTCACAACCATCAACGCTTATTACGTCAAGTTTCGCATCATATTTCCCAGGATTGGTAAATGTTTTCGATGGCATGGCCAGATTCGATGTCGTGCCATCGCTGAAAGACCAGTTGTAGAAAGCTGCGGATGGATTGACGTTGGCTGAAAACTGCACAAACAAATCTTCACAGCCATCGGGAGGAGATGCATAAAGCTGGATATCAGGAATTGCATTAACAACTACAGTAACATCGGCAGAACCTGTGCAACCATTGATATCTGTTCCTGTAACAGAATAAGTAGTTGAAGCAGTTGGGGCAACCATAAAAGCAGCAAGTGTATTAGTCATTGAAGCCCATTCCCAGGAAACAGCACCACTGGCACTGAGCAGAGTTGAATCACCACTACAAATCTGTGCTGGTGAGGCAGAAAGCTGTATTACAGGTGGCGGGTTAACAGTAATGTAAATTGAATCATAGGCCTCGCAGGTTCCCATGTAAGTTCCCGTAACGGAATAGTAACCAGAAGTAGTTGGAGAAACAGTAACAGAAGGCGAAACTGACCCATCACTCCACACATAGGCATCGCCACCCGCAGCAGTGAGTGTTGTTGACTCACCCAGACACAATACCGAATCCGGGGTTGTGATAGACACATCCTGAGTATTCAGATAAACATGAACGGTATCGCGGATTATGAGTTGAGTACCATCGCAGTATTCATAGGCAGCGATGGCAATAAAAGTGTCCTGCTGGGCAACCATGACTGTTTCCTGCGCATTGTAGCCCACCAGTGACGATCCGTTAAACCAGGAAATGGTATAAGCGGGAGCACCGTTCGGCGTAAAGCGCCATGCTTCGTTGGTTGCAGTCCATGGACCTGTATTGCGCCCCGGAGGGACAAAGGCCGTAGTTCCGGCTGCATTCTGAATGCCGATAACGCAGTTACCGCTGTTCCATGTAGAACAGGTCGGTTTATTCAGAATGTGAACTTCAATAACATTGGTGCCTTCATACAAAACAACCTGCAGGGTGGACTGAAGACTGTTGCAGGAAAAATGGCAGATATGATCGAAATTCATCACAAAAGACCGGCAGGGATATGCTCCAACAATTCCATAGCGGAATGTCCCACAAACAGATGGATCAATATCGTGGTATGCACCGAAAATTGAGTTCTTAAAAAGGGATGTACTTGGGAGTGAGTTTGAAAAGCTCCATGAACAATACTGATTGGCTTTGGTCAGGTCAAAAGTAATAATGCCGTTTGCTCCAACAACGAGCTGATTGTACGACTGGCCAAAAAAACAAAACTGAAAAGGCAACGTTACCACTGGTCCGAAATAATCATCCTGATTAATCGGAATAGCTGTACCTGAAGTAAACGGATAAGGCGGAGCATATGGAATACTTGTTACCGTATAGGTATTTGTGTAGCCGACATGAAAAACATCGGCTGTCAAAGTCAGGTTACTGGGACCGCAAATGGTTGTATCGTTGGTCAAAAAATGCGGCGATGGACCTGCCTCGAGTGAAGGGCAACCCGGAGCCTGCGCCAAAGCGAGAATCGGTGCAAAAATAAGCGCCAGTAAGAGTATTTTGTGTTTCATGGTTTTTATCAGTTCGCAAATTTAGAAAAACTTTCTATCTTTAGACCGTAAAATCATCATTAAGTTTACGTATGAGACAAAAAATTGTTACACAAAAGCAGGAATTGCTTCAAATCATATCAGGATCAAAAATCTGTTTTGTTGCCATGGTCGATTCAGCTGGAAAACCTTACAACCTGCCGTTTAACTTCGGATTTGATGAGGACTACATCTACCTGCACAGTGGCAGCGACGGAAAGAAAATGAGAATCCTGGCAGCGAATCCAAATGTCTGCATTGCGTTCTCAAACAGCGAAGAGCTTGCATATCAAAGTGCAGATGTGGCCTGCAGCCATTTTATGAAATACAGAAGTGTACTGGTCTGGGGAGCAGTGGAATTTGTAGAAGACCCAGAGGAAAAAATGGCAATTCTCAACAAATTTATGAAACACTATACGGGGCGTGATGGTTTTAAATACAACACTCCGGCCATCAGCAATGTTAAGGTATTCAGGGTATCAACAAAAAACATGAGCGGGAAAACTTATGGTTTCTGAATTTCAAACAAACTGAATATACAATTAGGGTCTGCTGAAAAAGTCTGAGGCGCGCCAGATTTGAGGCGACAAGACGAAGA
>DAOPKE010000038.1:0-5762 GCA_035390965.1 Bacteroidales bacterium
TCAGTAATCTGCCCATCTGTGATGGTGACGGTATTAGCTGGTTCATTTACAAAATATTCTTCAGTCATAACAACAAAAGTGCCTGCTGGTAGTTCTGCTGATAGTTTGCCATTGCGGATAACAAGACTGGTGCTTCCTTGCTTCAACAAAATAAATCCTGATTTGCCCAAACTGTCGGCTGCTACCTTGTTTACAAGATAAACGCGTCCATCATATTTTTCATAGTCACGGTCCGATTCGTCAATAAACGGCATGCAACTTCCCATTCCGAAGAGTACGTTTGAATGAATTCCGGTCGAAAAATCATCTTTGGAACACGACAGGATTAGCAAAGACAGAAATATCATCACAAATATTTTCATTTTATTCATTGCATTTATTCCGATATGATTAACGGAGCTTTTTGTTTCTTATTGATGATGAAATCAAAAATGATGAAATACAAAGTTACAAAAACCGCGTGCATGGCCAGGGGTAGTCCGGCCTCGGGAGGCACAAGCGAGAATGATGCAACTGCGGCGAATGCCGAACTTTTTGTTGTAAATATAAGGTTGGCGGCAATCGTGGTTGGTTTATCGAGCCGGATTTTTTTTGACACAATATTAAATAGTAACCCGCCGCCAAACATTACAGCTGCAAAAAGCAGCGAGTTTGTCAAAACCATCGTAGGTTGTGCTATAATCATCGATTTGCTCATGCCGATAATGGGCATGATAATGAGAAAAAAGCCCCAATTGATAACATGTCCCCTGATTTTTTCAATGGAAGACATGAGTGGAGTTCTTCGTAGAATTCGGCTGATGATGAGTGGAATTATAATAACTGTTGTGATGATTGTCAATACAGACTGAGTGCTGATGGTGGAATTACCCAGTAGTAGCAGTAAAGCAATAGGAGTGATGATGATTGAAATCAGATGAAGTCCGAAAACCCCGGTGACTGCAAAAGAAATGTTTCCTTTCATGGCCGCAGTAAAAGGAATGACAGAAGGTCCCGGCGGGCTGATGACCAGCAGCAGAATTCCGGTAATCATAAGCTCATTGTCGAAAAACAGCAATCCTGCGCCAAACAGCAAAAGTCCGAAAACAACGAAATTGAGCAGAAAGGAAATTCCGACAATGCGTATGGTTTTTCCAATTGGGCGCCAGTCACTGAAGCTGAATCCGGTGGTGGCAAAAACCATCACCAGAGCCAGAATCCATGCGGAAAAAGAGGCCAGGTGAATGCTGTAGTCGCCCATGATAAAACCAAGTATCAGAGACAGGAGCAGAATAAAATTTCGGTTATTGAATATTTTAAGCATATTGTTTGATGCGATTGTGTAACTTTGGAATGCAAAATTACTTCAATGGAATTGTTTTTTCATCCGGAACTGATAAATGGCATATTTGAGCCAGGCGAAAACGAAGTGCGGCATCTGCGTGTTCTTCGAAAAAAGCCGGGCGATATCGTGTGGTTTACTGATGGTAAGGGAATCCTCGCTGAATGTGTTGTTGTAGATGCCGCCCCGAAAAAGTTTTTGCTTGAAGTAAAAAAAATTGAAATAATAAGCCGTCCGAAACCTCTGTTAACATTGGCTGTGTCGCCTTTGAAAAATCCCGATCGGTTTGAATGGCTGGTGGAAAAGTGCACCGAGAGCGGTGTTGGAACAATTGTTCCGATTATGTGCGAACGTACAGAATCATCGCTGAAAAAATCCGATCGCCTGCAGCGGATTATTCAGGCGGCAACCATTCAGTCGCTTCAATATTACATGCCCGAACTTTCGCAGCCTATGCAGTTTTTGGAGTTTCTGAAAGCGTACGATGCAAAAACAAAGCTCATTGCCTGGTGCGACGATGTGGTCAAAACGCCCATTTTGTCTGCTTTACACGAAGGCGAGGACACTATCATTCTCATTGGCCCCGAAGGCGATTTTACCAAAGAAGAATTTGATGCAGCCATGGCAATGGGTTATCAGGCAATATCGCTCGGGCAAAACCGTTTAAGAACCGAAACCGCTGCCGTGCTTGCTGCACAGGCATTTTATCTGAAGAATTCGAAGTGATTGTTGAAAAGTAAATTCAATAAAACCAAACTGTTTAATTAATTTAGCAATAGAAATATTTACATGGCACTTAGCTGGAACGAAATAAAAGCACGGGCAATCAGTTTCTCAAAAGAATGGTCTGACACTGCAAACGAAGATGCAGATGCAAAGCCGTTTTTGGTTGATTTTTTTAATGTTTTCGGTATAAACAGAAAGCGTGTTTCAACATTTGAACATCGGGTAAAAAAATTGGATGACTCTGATGGATACATCGATCTTCTTTGGAAAGGCGTTATTCTGATTGAAATGAAGAGTCGTGGCAAAAATCTCGACAAAGCTTTTAATCAGGCCAAGGAATATTTACATGGTTTGAAAGAGTATGAATTACCGAAATTTGTTTTGGTGTCCGATTTTGACGTTTTTCGTCTGCACGATCTTGAAGAGAACAGTGTTTCTGAGTTTCATCTGAGAGATCTTGTAAGCAATGTGCATTATTTTGGTTCTTTGATCGGATATTCCAAAAAAATCTATAAAGAGCAGGATCCAGCCAACATCAAAGCGGCTGAGTTGATGGGCAAGCTTCATGACCGGCTCAAGGAAATTGGTTTTACTGGCCATCCACTTGAAGTGTATCTGGTTAGAATTTTATTTTGTTTGTTTTCAGAAGACACCACTATTTTTGAAAAGCGACAATTTCAGGAATATATTGAGAATCGAACAAGCGAAGATGGGAGCGATCTGGCTTCGCATCTGCAGGAATTATTTCAGGTATTGAATACACCGCTTGAAGGACGATACACAAATCTCGATGAGCAACTCTCGGAATTTCCGTATGTGAACGGAAAGCTATTTGAAGAGATATTGCCCATTGCCAGTTTTGACACAAAATTGCGAAAGGCACTTCTCGATTGTTGCCAGATAGACTGGAGCCGTATTTCGCCAGCCATTTTTGGATCTATGTTTCAGAGTGTCATGAATCCGGTTGAACGTCGGAATCTTGGAGCACATTACACCAGCGAAAAAAATATTCTGAAGCTTATCAAACCATTATTTCTGGATGAATTATATAGCGAGCTTGAATCCTGTAAAGGAAATCGAAGCAAACTATTGCAATTACAAAAGAAGCTTGGGTCTCTAAAATTCCTTGATCCAGCCTGCGGTTGTGGAAATTTTCTGGTCATAACGTATCGCGAATTGCGACTGTTGGAATTTGATATTTTGCGTCAATTGTATAAAGGACAATTTGCCACTTCGCTCGAGGGAATTATTGAGCTTAATGTTGATCAGTTTTACGGAATTGAATACGAGGAATTTCCTGCACGAATTGCCGAAGTGGCATTGTGGCTTATTGATCATCAGATGAACTTGCGACTATCAGAAGAATTCGGTCAATACTTTGTGCGGCTTCCATTGAAGAAAGCAGCTTGTATCACGATCGGAAACGCGTTGGAAATTGATTGGAATTCATTGATTAAAAATCAGCCAATTGAAATTGAAGCTGAAAATACGACCATCACATTAAATGAGCCAGAAGCTCATGAATACACTTCGGTTCATATTCAGACGCGCAATCTGACCATCATCGACGAGCGAAAAAGCGAGTCCGTCCAACTTTATACATCTGCTGGTTTTAATTTTATACTCGGAAATCCACCATTTATCGGTAAATCTCAGCAAAATGCTGCACAAAAGTCCGATATGGAGAGAATTTTCGCAGGGTATTCGGGTACGGGGGTTCTCGATTATGTTACGGCATGGTACTTAAAAGCATCCAGGTATATTCAAAATACAAGAACAAGAGTAGCTTTTGTTTCAACAAATTCCATTGTCCAAGGTGAACAAGTAGGGATTTTATGGAATATTCTATTTAATCAATATGGAATTAAAATCCATTTTGCACATCAATCTTTTAGTTGGAGCAATGAAGCAAAAGGAAATGCTGCGGTTCATGTTGTAATCATTGGATTTGCAAATTATGATATAATTTCAAAACGAATTTTTACTTATGACGATATTAAAGGTGAATATCATGAAATTTCCACAAATAATATAAATCCATATTTGGTGGAGGGTAAAGATATAACGATTTTATCAAGAAGTAGAGTACTATGTGGTGGTATTCCTGAAATGTCCTGGGGAAATAAACCTGTTGATGGTGGAAATTTAATTTTAAGTAATGAAGAAAAAAATGAAATAGTTAATACCGAACCCCATATTAATAATTTCATTAAACCTTTAATATGCGCTAAAGAATTCTTAAATAGTGAGAAAAGATGGTGTTTATGGCTTGTTGGTGTGGACCCTTCAGAGATTCGAAAATCAAATTTTTTATTAGATCGAGTTAAAAGAGTTAAACAAGTTCGCGAATCAAGTAAAGACGCCGGGGCTAGGAGATTGGCTCAACAACCGGGTCAATTTAGAGATATAAAAACATATGAAAAATATATTTTAATACCAGCTCATTCATCAGAGAATAGAAAGTATATCCCTATCGGTTTTTTCGGGAAGAATGATATTGCACATAATAGTTGTCTGGTTGTACCAAATGCATCATTATTCCATTTTGGAATGCTTTCTTCTGAAATACATATGGCATGGGTGAGATATGTTTGCGGTCGCCTTGAAAGTCGGTTCAGATATTCAAAAGATATCGTCTATAATAATTTCCCATGGCCGGAAAATCCTACCGAGACACAAATTGCCCGTATAGAAAAACTGGCTCAGGATGTTTTGGATGTTCGCACACAATATCCAAAAAGCTCGCTGGCTGTTTTATATGATCCTATTACAATGCCGCCTGCATTGGTAAAAGCGCACAACGAATTGGATAAAGCTGTTGATCTGGCATACAGGCCACAGCCCTTTGTCAGTGATGCTAAGCGTATGGAATATTTATTTGAGCTGTATGAAAAATATACAGCGGACTTGTTTACCACTAAGAAAAAAGAAAAGAAAAAGTCAAAATGAAATTATTTTTTGCCATTATATTGCTCTCTGTTGTAACGATAAGCACATCTGCACAGGTGAAAATCGCCTTACTCAAATACAGCGGTGGCGGCGACTGGTATGCCAATCCGACATCGTTGCCCAACCTGGTGAAATTCTGCAATGCAAATATGGGAACCAATATCGTAACAGATATTCCAACGGTTGATCCCGGAAGCAGCGATATTTTCAATTATCCGTTTATCCATATGACAGGCCACGGCAACGTGATGTTCTCGGAGCAGGAAGTTGAAAACTTGCGCCAGTACATGCTTTCAGGCGGTTTTTTGCATATTGATGATAATTATGGAATGGATGTGTTTATTCGCCCACAGATCAAAAAGATTTTTCCGGAATATGAACTGATAGAAATCCCGTTCAGTCACGCAATTTATCATCAGCAATATGATTTTCCGAACGGGTTGCCGAAAATTCATGAGCACGATGCAAAGCCGCCGAAGGGCTATGGTATCGTAGTAGATGGCCGAATTGTTTTGTTTTATACCTACGAATGCGATTTAGGCGATGGCTGGGAAAGCCATGATGTACACAACGATTCGCAGGAAACCAGAACCAAAGCGCTGCAGATGGGTGCCAATATTATTCGCTACGTGTTTAATGGGGATTAGTGCACAAGGAAATATGCATCAGCTATCAGGTTTTTGTCTTGTGTGAATTTTAATTTTTCAGAATTTTTTAGCGATTGTCAATCATCCAAAATGAACCTGATCGGCAGATTGAATTGCAC
>DAOPKE010000038.1:5862-24087 GCA_035390965.1 Bacteroidales bacterium
TGTTCTCCTCCCGGAAATTCGGGCTGTTTTTCCACCAGATTGAATACCGAAATGTCTTCGGATTCTGTATGAGTTGAATCTGTTGACTGCGCCTGCAGCACAATTGCGCAGATTGAAAATATTATAATCAATAAGGCGTTTTTCATTTTTTGTTTTTCTTTTTAAATAATTTAAAACTTGGTCCAGTCAGAATGAAGCGTAAAGGCAGATTGAACTGCACCCGAACGGCCTCACCATTCTGATAACCTGGTGTCCAGTCAGACATGTTTCTTACAACCCGCATGGCTTCTTCATCACAGCCACCACCAATTCCCCGGAGTATTTTTACGTTTGAAACCTCTCCATTTTTTTCAACAACAAATGAAACATAAACGGTTCCCTGAATGTTTTCTTGCCGCGCCAGGTCTGGGTACTGAATGTTTTCCGCAAGGTACTTCATTAAAGCTTCTACTCCGCCTGGATATAACGGAGCTTGTTCAACAACGGTGTAGATGCTGTCGTCTGGTGCTGTGTTGGTGTTTTGTGCCTGAATGATTGTGCAGAGCAGGATTGTAAAAAACAGGGTCAAGATTGGTTTCATTTTCAATTCATAGATTATTTTCCAAAACGAATTGGCAGATTAAATTCGCATTTTATAGGTTTGCCTTTTGTTTGAGCAGGTATCCATTTGGGCATCAAACCAATTATTCTCAGTGCTTCTGCATCGCATCCGTATCCCAGTCCCCTCAGTATTCTGGCATTTGAAACTTTCCCTGTTTCATCAATGACAAATGAAGTATACACAGTTCCTTTAATGTTGTTCTTTTTTGCATCTTTTGGATAGCGGGTGTTTTTTCTTAGAAACTTCATTAATGCAACAGTCCCACCAGGAAAATCAGGAGCAACTTCGACTATTTTATAATAATCGTAATGCGTGCCGGTGAGAGTGTCTGTGTAAAATGAACCCTCGTTTTGCGCAATGTTGGTCATAGCACTCAGCAGCAGCAAACTCAATATGAGCGGGGATAAAAATCTCATTTCACAAATTTATCAAATATATTTTTAAAAATAGAGGAAATGCACTTTCAATCCGTTTTCGGAATTCCATTCCAGTGCGGGGGCGGGGCATTTCAGAAAGTTGAGGCTGCGCATAAGCAGCTTCCAGCCACGGCCTCGCACAGGTATCTTGCTGAAATCAATGTCCGGTGCCAGGTACCATTGACTGTATCGATTGAAAAAAGGAACAGCATTGCCATCGACTTCGGCTGGATTGTAATCTCCGCCGATCATTCCATCGGCACCGTAGCCCACCGCCACATTGAGCCATGCGGGAAATCGTGATTCTTTTTTAAGGCATTCCTTAATGTTCATGCTCAGCCAGTATGTCTGGCCATTATAGTCTTTAAGCGGCTGCTGGAGCAGGTTTTCGCCAAGCAGCGACGGATTGTACTGCGCGTAACTGGTTTGATGAAATCCCATTTTTACTGACAGCAGGTTTTCTTTTCCGGTCATTTCATTCAAAGCAAAGAGCGAGACTCCAAGCGTGTTTGCACACATGTCGCCCATCGAAAACCCCCAGCCGTCGGAGAAGCCATCGAGAACTTCAATAACGGTCATATAGGAAAAAGAACAGATAGTACTGATGCGTGCCGATTGACCGCGTGTGTAGCCGGCGTTCCGATACAGATCGGACTGCACACGGGTGAGATGAAAAGCAGAGGTCATGTGGCCGAGCTTGTCCATTCCCTTCCATTCGTCCATGTCGTTGAAAAAATGAAAATGCCCGGTAGAATAATCGCTGTACCACAGGAAGCTGAGGCCGGTGAGCGAGCCGGCATAGAATACACCGGAAAAGGTGTTGATCTGCCATTTTTTGAAGAGGGGCTTTGTTGTATCGCCGGGTGAAAATAAATTAGAATTTTTTTCAACCTTTTCAACCTGAGAAACTTTTTCAAAGTTTGAAACTTTGAAAAAGTTAGGTTCAATATTATTTTCAGCCGGCAAAGTTGCGGCGAAAAAAATGGTGAGTAGTATGAGGCAAATCCGCTTCAGCATGGTGCTTCGGCGGTTTACAGGAATGCTTTTATTTCCTTGAAATAACCTTCTTTGTCGGTGGAGAAAGTCGAAGTATGATCAGCTTCTTTCACTATATAGGTTTTGGTGATTCCGCCGCGGATACCGCTTATTTTTTTCACCATATCGCTATTATATACCGGATCGATTTTGCCGTAGATAATCAGAATTCCATTCAGACTGGCGCCTTTGGCTTCGAGAGCGAATTTCGGCTCGAGCTGATTTTTATCGAAGCCAAGAGGAAGTTTTACTTCTTTGCCGGTAGTTGTTTTAATCGCTTTCTGCACATCGTCAAGGGTGGAGTAGGGTGAGTCGGCAATGATTTTTGAAATTTCGCTGCAGCGTGTTGCTCCTATGGCAAGTGACAATGCGGCGCCGACACCTTGTCCATACAAACATACTGTGCGGCATTTTGAATGATATTTGGAAACATAATCGATGGCTGCATTCAGGTCGAGTGCAAACTGCGTGTAGATGTAGAATTCCGGATTGATATTGAAAGCATCACTCTGGCCGAATCCACGATAATCATAGGTGAGAACATTGTAGCCCAGCGATACAAAGTTGGTGGCTACTTCAATCAGATCGGCCATGTTGCCTTCGCCGTTGTCGCTGAGGATAATCATTTTGTAGGAAACTTCAGATGGCTTGAAAAGCCATCCTTTCAGGTTCAGGTTGTCCGAAGTTTTGATGGAAACTTCTTCGTAATTGAGCCCGTAATCGGCAGGGGTAACTGCATAGGTGAGTGACGGGTCAAGAGCCGATGCCCACATAGCGCTGAAAAGCAGGGCGATAAATAAAAGACTTCTCATAGGATATTTTTTTTGATGGACCGTGGTTACAAAAAATTATGCCGCTTTAAGCATCGAGATACTGACGGCCTTCGTTTTTAAGAAAAATCAATGCTTTCTGAAGAAGACCTTCTTTTGTTTTAAGCGATTCTTCGAAGATGGATGTACTCAGGTCGATGGCGCTGGCATTGGGCTGCATGGTTGCACCTGCTGTGTTGATGAGGCGAATGACGTCTTCTTTGGCGTTTTTCACCATATCCCAGGCCTGATTCGAAATATATACCTGTTGCGATAAGTTGTGCTCGAACTCCATGCGGATGGTTTGTAGTAGCAACGCCTGCAGTTCTTTTGAACTCATGCCAACCTGATTCATCCGCAGCACGATGCTTTCAGGATTGATGCGTTCGAGAAACAAGGCCAGCCGCTCATAGGCCTGCAAACGGATGGGCAGCGAAACGCGCTTCTGCTCGAAGCGGGCATCCAGTTCTTTCTTTTTCTGTTCGTTTTCGAGATAACTTTTGAGAACAAAGAAAGCAGTGAGAAAAACCATGAGTGCCGGCAGCACAATTTTCGCTAAATCAAGGGCAAGTTCCATTTCAATTTCTATTTAAGGCAAAAATAAAGAATTATTTGATGTGAAAATATGGAAATGTGGGAATATGTAATTAGGCATTAGGTGACAGGCCTTATTTAGCTTCGCTCTATCCGCCGCGGCGGACGCTGGGACAAATTCCACATACAGCCCGACGTCTGCCTTGCCAATCAGATAAAATTCCAGGTCAGCAGGTTGTAGTGTCAACCTTATCATGCTGACGCTAAAATGTCGGGTTGACGCACAACGCACAGCGTAATTCACAACGTTTAGGCTGGCAGTCTAGCTAACGGCAGAAAACCACTTGTCACCGATGTCACTCTGTTACCCCTGTCACCCCTGTAACGACTGTAACCCGTAACGTTTGTAACGCTTGTAACGACTGTAACGATTTCCGCTTCCAGCGGAATAAATTCCACGACTGTAACGTCTGTAACGCGTAACGAAAAATCATTCAACAAAATACTTCCCAAACCCGCTGGTGCTGTCGGTTTTTAGGGTGCCATCGGGAGCGCTGTAAATGAAAAATGCTTCCATTTCCTTATTCTGTTCAAGAATTATTTTGGCTTTATTAATACCCATAACCATAAATGCGGTGGCGTAGGCATCGGCATCCATGCATTTTTTTGTAATCACGGTTACACTCAAAAGCGAGTGGCTGACCGGATATCCGGTATGCGGATCGATGGTGTGTGAATATTTCACGCCGTCTTTCACATAGAATTTGCGGCTGCTGCCCGATGTGGCAATGCTGATGTCGGTTATGGCGAGTTTGCGGAAAATTTCCTGTTCGGCAAATTCGTTTTCGGCCGGGCGTTCAATGCCCACCACCCATGAAGCTCCATCGGGCTTTTTGCCTGAAACGCGCACCTCGCCTCCGATTTCGACCATGTAGTCATGCACACCTTTGCTTTCAAGAAATTCAGCTATGAGATCAACGGAATAGCCCTGCGCGATGGCATTGAGGTCAATCTGAATGCCGGCTGAATCAAAAACAAGATGATTACGTGAAATTGAAATTTTCTGATAGCCAACCAGTTGCTTCAGCGAATCGATGGTAGTGGAATCCGGATCAGTGCTTTTTTGGCGGCCGAAGCCCCATGCGCGGACCAGCGGCCCGACCGTGATATCGAAGTAACCATCTGTTTTTTCAGATATTTCGAGGGACTTATTGAGTTGTGTAATTAATTCTGCGCTTAGCACCGGGTTTTCACCTCTGTTTATGCGGCAAATCAATGAAGAATCATTGTAGAGTGAGGCCATCAGGTCAAAAGCATGCAGAATGCTGTCAACCGACTCCTTTTTCACCTGTTCCGGCGAGCCATACCATTTTATGTGAAACGTAGTCCCCTGCGCGTTTCCGGACCACTCAACCAACGATGTCTGAGGCTTATTTCCGCAAGAAACAATCAACATGACCAGCACCGGAAATAATAATTTTTTCATTTTTTCTGCGAACATAACATTTTTTATTCTAATTTCGTACAAAGAATGTTTTTGTTTGTAGTATAAACCAAATTCCGGATATGAAAAAAATTCTGACACTTTTTGGATCTGTTGTGTTTGCAGCAATGTTTGTTCCGATGTTTTTCAGTTCGTGTGAACCAGAGGAAGATACTGAAGTTCCGGAACCGACATCGACTTTTTTCTCTGCTGTAATCGGAGACAATAACAAGTCAATTACTCCTGGAGTGAATGGATATCTTGTAGAACCGTATGATACAGGTTATTCTGATGCAAGCGGAACACATTATATCTCAGGTATTCGTTTGTATCAGTCCGGTTCGGGTTATTATGTTTCATCGCGTGAAGAATTTAAAATCGAGCTTGTGAATTTATTTGATTCAGCAGCTACCAATCGCGATAGTCTTTTTCATGCATATTTATCTCAGGCAACCTTGCCCTGGTACAATCCTACACAGGTTGCTGATAGTTCAAAACACACAGGTATGCGCATATTGTGGCGGACAGCCGAAGGGGATTGGTATGCAACTGATGAGGCAGCTCAGAGTGGTACAATGACAGTTGACACAACCACCGATGTAACAGTTCCTGGCGGCATCAGTACGCATGAGGTTTATCTTCAGTATAATTGCACATTGTATGAGAAAAATGGTTCAGGGTCGCTTGTTCTTACCGAAGGTCGCGGTCGTTTCTCATTCATCAATTCAATGTTCTATTAAAATATTTTTCTTCTGAACCCGGCTTCTGGCCGGGTTTTTTTTAGTCTTTTCCATTAATGAAAAAACAGCTGTAACTTTCTTCAATCTGTTTTTCGGTGCTATCGTTCAGTGATGAAAAAAAATCAAGACCGGTCAGTTCTTCTACCCGGTCTATTGTTTCGCAGTATGAAAGATAGTTTTTCAATCCTTCACTGTTTGGAATAATAAAACCAATAGTATAAAACTTATCTGTTTTTTTTCCCAGCAGCACTTTATAGCAGGCATCAGGTATAGCAACTTTGTTTTCTCCGATAAATGAGTATGCCGTATCATAAAAAATGGGTCCAGTAATGATAAAGAGTGTATCAAACAACAGCCCCCAGTTTCGTATGCGTTGTTCGAGTGAATTCCAGATGCCGCGGTTGAATCCGGGCTCCTGGGGACTCATATTGCTCATCAGAAAACTCTCACTCATGGCGGTACTGTCGAAACCCATGTCCCCAGCAGGACACAGATGGCCGCGGTCATAACCGGATCCTTTGTAGTCTTTTAATTCTGCCGAACCGGTTTTTATTTTTTTGTCGGGTCTGAAATCATCTGAGCGGCTTGCGACCTTGTTTTTCAATCGTTCAGGTGTAATGAAATGAAATACCCAATCGGCTTGCTCTGTTTTTTCGTTATAACAAAGCGAAAAGTACTGATGCTGTATCAATGATGCTGAATCGCATACAGGGTGAAGCTGTGCGTTCAACGGCAGAATTGAGAAAGAGATGATTATTGCGACAAAATATTTTTTCAGCAACATGCGATTCAGCATTCAATCAATTGCATCAGCATGGAATGAATTTCAGCGGGGTCTGGCACTGGTTCATTTATCTGTAAATCAGTCAATCCGAACTCCGGTTTCGAAAGCATATAGCGATACATTTCATATACTTCATTCTGAAAAGAAAAGTCAGCTTCGTGAATATCTGCTTTTCCGTCAAGATAGTCGCGATCGGCTCCTGAACGTTGATTCAGAACATTACCTCTGCAGAATGAGAGCGGCATATGAATAAAAAAAGTCTGATCGGGAACCGGTAAATGAAACACATTGTATTCTGTATTCAGTATCCAGTGAGCCAATTCGGACTTTTCTTTCTGAGAATTTATTTTGGCTCCCTGGAAAGCGATATTAGAAAGTACATAACGGTCAGCGATAACCCATTTGCCTTCGTTGAGCAGCGCAGCTATGGCTGGCCCTTCGTTGCGTCGGTCACCGGCAAAAAGCATGGCTACAAACCATGGATCGACTTCGGCAAGAGACCCGAGCTCGCCTTTGAGAAAGCGCTTCAGCATTGGTCCGTAGAATGGGCTGCTGCTATCGGTTCTTGGGAAATGAATAAATTCCGCATCGATGCCTCTGTTGCGGATTGCGTCCAGCAAAAGTGTGGTCTGAGTCGATTTTCCGCTACCATCCAGACCTTCCAGAACTATGAATTTTCCTTTGTTCATCCCAAATTATGCTTTACATTTGCGAAGATATTAATTCTATGGAATCATCGGCAAAAAAAATATTATTGAATATACGTGGCAGTTTGATAGAATTTCAAACACCTGCAGTGATGGGAATAATCAATATCACGTCCGATTCTTATTATTCAGCAAGCAGAACCGAGGATGAAAAACGGGCATATGAGCGTTGCGGAACTTTGCTTGATGAGGGCGCCGCTGTTATTGATGTCGGAGCTGTAAGTACCAGACCGGGTTCTGATTATCCGGGTGTTGAAGAGGAACTGCGACGACTGGCAAGTGTTTTTCCTATGCTTAGAAAGGAATTTCCAGATGCCATTTTTTCAATAGATACTTCAAATGCTGTAGTTGCGCGCCAGATGATCGATTTGGGAGCTGATATCATTAATGATATTTCCGCCGGAGCGCATGATTCCGATATGTTTGCGCTTATCGCTGAAAAGAAATGTCCTTACATAATGATGCATATGCGTGGCTGGCCCAAAGACATGCAGAAGTGTACCAAGTATGCCGATGTTGTAAAGAGCATCAATGATTATTTTGCACAAAAAATTGAAAAACTGCAACAGATGGGCGTTTCCGACGTTTTTCTTGATCCGGGATTTGGCTTTTCAAAAACATTGGAACAGAATTTTTTAATTTTAAAAAATCTACAAACATTTACTTTTCATGATAAGCCACTGGTTGTTGGTATCAGTCGGAAATCGATGGTGTATAAAGCATTGAAAAGCACCCCCGAAGATGTTTTGCCCGCAACTATTGCCTTGCAAACCATTGCCTTATTAAAAGGTGCATCAATACTGCGGGTGCATGATGTTGCTGCGGCAGTGCAATGTGTGCAGGTGCTGGGATTGATGAATGAATAAAATTATTTCATCATCATTTGTTGATTTCTTTGGATACATTGTGTTCCCGGGGCTGTGCCCCGAGCCGTTGGCGCTTTTTGTACTGACAGCTGAAGATGTCAGCTATGTTAAATACCTCAACCTCAACCTCAACCTCAACCTTGACCTCAATTTTGACCTCAGATATTTCTTACTGCGTCGTCGTTGGGAGTTATGCTGATTACCGGAATCTGGCTGTTTTTTATGATGTTCGATGCGGTTGATCCAACAAAGGTATGTCGCCAGTCCTGTTCCTGCTGAGTCATAATCATGACAATATCGGATTCAGTATCCGACGAGTATTGAATGATGCGGTCTGCAATGCTTGTATTTGCTGAAAAGTTATAAATAATTTCAGTGGTGCAAGCCACATTGTTTTCTGTAAGAAATTCTCTGGTTTTATTCATTTTTTCAGTAAACTCCTTTTCTTTGCTGAAATTGTCGCGGGTAATGACTGTCAGCAGTTTTATTGTTGAGCCATAATAGCGGCTGAAAAGAACTGCTACTGCAATTTTATTTCTGATTTGTTTTGAAAGGTCGAGGGGTAGCAGAATTTTATCGAATGATGTTTTTACGATACTGTTGATTGTAAGAACGGGACAGTTGGCCATTCTGACAACCTGCGCAGTGTATTTCCCGATGGAGTTTTGCAGGGGGCTTGTTTTTCCTGATTTTCCCATGACAATCAAGCGGGCATGGGTTTTGGCAGCAAAATCGACAATTTGTTCATAGACATTACCTTCGAGTACGGCATAATCCACATCGTGGCTGAACTTTTGAGAAAAATGTGTTGCAAGTCGTCTGATTTTTACGATAATATCTTCGTCGGCCCCCACATATGAAACTGAGGACTGTTGATCCTGATAGGAAATTGAATTCCGCTGGTTGATAACATGAAGCAGTGTCATCGATGAATTCATCAGGCGTGCAAGGTAGTAGGCCTGCTGAATCTGGATATCAGTGCGCCGGCCAAAATCAACCGGAATTAAAATATTGTCGTACTTACTTTCCATTTTTGTACATTTGTATGCAATGAATGGCTAAATTAAGAAAAATAATGAAGAAAATTGCCGAATCTGAATTGATCCTTCGCGAAGATGGAGCTGTTTATCATCTGAATCTGAAGCCCGGCGAAATAGCCGACAATATTATTCTTGTTGGAGATCCGGGGCGTGTAGAGCTGATTTCATCACTGTTTGACAAAGTAACGGTGTCAAAACAGAACCGTGAAATATGCACCCGAACCGGCACTTATAAAGGGAAAAAGATAAGCGTGATCAGCACTGGAATGGGGCCTGACAATATCGATATTGTCATTAATGAATTAGATGCCTTGGTGAACATTGATTTGAAAAAGCGGATGCCCAAAAAAGAACGAAAATCGCTGAACCTGATTCGTATAGGTACTTCCGGGGGCATTCAGAAAAGTATTCCGGTGGGATCATTTCTTTTTTCAAGTCATGGTATCGGGACTGATGGATTAATGCATTTCTATGCAGGAAGCATCAAAAAACGTTGCCCTGAAATCGAACTGGCGCTCGCCAATCAAGTGGGTTGGCCCGGAACCTGGGCTGCTCCTTATGTTGTTGAAGGCAGTGCTAAGTTGATCAAAAAGTTATCAACCGGGCATCCTACCGGTATGACCATGACTTTTGGCGGATTTTATGGCCCTCAGGGTCGTGAGCTGCGACTGGGCCTGCATTATCCTGAATTCAATGATTTGGTCGCCGCTTTTGATCATAAGGGATTGAAAGTTACCAATTTCGAAATGGAAACCTCAGCTTTGTATGGTCTTGCAAAAATGCTGGGACACAATGCCTGCACGGTTTGTGTTGTGATTGCCAACAGAGCCGATAAAACTTTTATTAAGGATTATCATCCACCGATGAAAGAGCTGATTAAGTTGGTGCTTGATCGTATCTGATCCTCATCAAGTATTAAATGCAGGTGCATGATTCAAGATGTTTTTTGCATGTTTTAATGCGTTGGTTCTGTTGTGTAATTTCGGTATACAGGAAAATTTGATTATTTTTGCAATTCAAATACAACAACAATGAGTAAACAGCAAAATGTGCTCCCGGAAAAGAAACAGACCTTTGTTTTTGGCCGCATGAACTATATTCTTATGCTCATCGGGCTGGGAGTGATGTTTTTGGGTTATATACTGATGATGGGTGGTGGATCCGAAGATCCGAATGTTTTCAGCGAAGAACTTTTCAACACACAGCGAACCACCATTAGTCCTATTCTTATTATTGCTGGATTTGTCATTGAGATTTTTGCCATTATGCACCGCCCGAAAGCAAAAGACAATAGCGAAGAATGAGTTGGTTTGATGCGATTATTATCGCTATTGTTGAGGGTCTGACAGAATTCCTGCCGGTTTCATCCACCGGTCATATGATTATTACCGAAGCATTACTTGGACATAAGCCCGATGATTTTTCAAAGGCCTTTATTGTTAATATTCAGTTTGGTGCCATATTGGCTGTGGTGGTTATGTATATCCGCCGTTTTTTTCAGTCGTTTGATTTTTACTTAAAGCTTGCAGTTGCATGCATCCCGCTGGTGATCGCATTTTTGCTCGAAGCGTTCATTGATCAGATGCTCGAAAGCGTATTGGTCGTGGCCATTGCCTTGTTTGCCGGTGGTATTGTGCTTGTGTTTGTTGACCGTTGGTTTAAAAATCCTGAAAAAGCTGAAAAAGTTTTATCATCGAAAAATGCATTTGTCATTGGCCTTTTTCAAATCATTGCTGTCATTCCTGGTGTGAGTCGTTCGGCAGCAACTATCATTGGCGGGTTGTCACAGGGCTTGAGCAGAAAACAGGCAGCTGAATTCAGCTTTTTTCTGGCTGTTCCGACCATGCTTGCCGCCTCGGCATACAAACTGTATAAAAATCATGAAATTCTTGGCTCGGTCGAAAATCTGCAATTGCTGGCCATAGGCAATCTGGTGGCATTTGTAGTAGCCATTCTTGCTATTAAGGGATTTATTGCTTTTTTGAACCGATATGGTTTCCGGTTTTTCGGATATTACAGAATCATTCTCGGTGGTGTTCTCATAGCCCTCATTTTGGCCGGATATAATTTAAGTGTGGTGTAAATGTTTGATTTTGCTTCGGGTGAAATACTGCTTTTTGATAAGCCATACACATGGACTTCGTTTGATGTTGTTCATCTCATTAAAAATTGTCTGAAGAAATCAATGCCTGAGCCGGTTAAAGTGGGCCATGCCGGCACATTGGATCCGTTGGCAACCGGAATGCTGGTAGTGCTTACAGGTAAGAAAACACGTGAAATGGAAATTATTCAGGCGCAGGAAAAGGAATATACGGGTACATTTACCATTGGTGCCACAACGCCTTCTTACGACAGGGAAAGAGAGGTTGATCAGACATTTTCAATCGATCATATTACTGAAGAAATGATCGTCGAAGCTGCAAAGACTTTTGTTGGTGAAATCATGCAGCTGCCGCCTGACCATAGTGCTGTAAAAGTTGATGGAAAGCGGGCTTACGAGTATGCCCGAAAAGGAAAGTCTGTTGATATTAAACCAAGACCTATTACTATTTCGGAATTTGAAATAACCCGTGTTGCGCTTCCCGAGATTGATTTCAGAGTTACTTGCAGTAAGGGAACTTATATTCGTTCGCTGGCCCGCGATTTTGGCGAGGCCCTGAACTCAGGCGCTTATCTGAGCTCGCTGTGCCGCACGCGTATTGGCGAATACCGGATTGAAGACGCCATGCATCCGAAAGAATTCACTGCTTTGATTGAGAAGATGAAGCAAGACGGGATGCTGTAGAATTCCGCATAAAGCAGCACACACAATGACAAACATTGAATGGCTTTTTTCCAGACGCCTGGATTTTGTATAAAAAAAGCCGGCAGACGCCGGCTTATAATGAAAGAGATATTTTATTCTCTCATGATGGTCAGTGTTCCATGATGGTCTTCGTATTCTTCGTTGCCATAGTTGACTCTTAAAATAATGAAGTAAGTCCCATCGGCAAAATTTTCACCATCCCAGTCATTCATATAATTTGAATTTTCGTAGATTTTCTTACCCCAGCGATTGTACACCATTAAAATGCTGTTTGGGTAGAAAGGAAGATTGAAAACTTCAAAAACATCGTTGATTCCATCTCCGTTGGGTGTGATGATGTTGGGGATATTCAGATCGCATGCAATAACGCTTACAACGACAGTATCAGATTTTGAATCACAACCGGTTACGGTTACAGAATACACTGCGGGACCTACAGGAAGACCTTCTACGTGAAGATAAGGAGAGGTGCTTCCGGTTGACCAATGATATGTATATTGCGGTGTAGATTGGCTTACATCGAAATCGAGGAATTCATGTCGGCAGATTTCCTGATCCGGGCCAAGATTGACAATGGGTGATGGAATGACATTCACGTTTATTGAATCCACATCGCTGCAAAGACTTGAGCCGCCATATGAAACGGTAACAGAGTAAACCCCTGTTGAGGAAATGGTTGTGGTTTGCGTTGTGGCACCATTCGACCATAAAAAGTCAAACCCCGGGTTCTGAGCGTCTAATGTAATGCTTTCGGTTTCGCACAGGTCGGGTCCCAGATTGACACTGGCCCATGGAATCATGGTGATATTAATGGTATCTGATCCATAGCAGGCAATATTGCCGTTTGAGTTTGTTACGGTAACGGCATAATTATCGGATAAATCGGGGTTAATGGTTTGAGTGATGGCACCATTCGACCAGAAGTACTGGTTCCCGGAACCGGCATCGAGAGTAAGAACGCTGCCTTCGCAAACAGTGGTATCGGCACCGAGATCGGGTTGGGGATTGGCAAGAACTTCCACATTCAATGTTGTATCGTATGAACAGCCAAAAGCATCCCAGACTGTGGCTGTATAGGTGAAGATTCCTGGACTTTGAGGTGCAATAAATGCGGTGGAATCCGAGGTTGAGGTAATGCTGGGGCCGGCCCATGAAACAGAATCAATTGGAACCGTATATGACCAGGCGCCGCTCTGGGTCTGATTGAGCAACGTGAGTGACCACCAGAAAACATATCCGTTATCTTGTCCCCATTCATCGCAGATTTCAATGCTCCAGGTGCCGTTGAGCGGACATCCGACCAATGCTGAAAACGGGGTTTCGGTGGTAATATATCCGGTGTTGTTTATGGTGTCAGTAGCGGGAATTGGGGATGTACCTGCATCAAGTGTATTCAAAGTCCCCTGCTGGGGATATACTTCTGACCAGCAATAGGTCCAGCCGGTTCCCGGAGGATTTTGAGCCGGGTCACAGTCATCATAAGTTGTTGAGTTTGAAATTCCAAGGTCTGAGCCCCCACTATTGTCATAGCTGTCCATCTGCACGGTTGTGCCGTTGGGACAAATAATACTGAATGCGAGGTCCCCGGCAAAAGTGTGCTCCATATTGATGCAGATCGATGCAATATCGGATGCGCTGGTAATTGAAGATCCGGGAGGAAAAGTGGAGAATGTAACAGGTGTGTAGTAACAGTTGGTTGAACAATATGGTCCGTCGGGAATAAACGTAGTACTGTCGTACAGCTCAGTGGCAATCTGAAACGAACCGGTTGGGGCCACCACAATGGTTGACGTTGCATTTTCGCCAACAACAAGATCAATGGTATCGCCGGCGCAGATATCGGGCAATGGTTTTATGTCGATAATAGGATTGCCTGAAACACGGACACGCAGGGCAAGCAATTGGGTATTTGTACATCCGCGGGTATCGATGACAGTCAGAAATACGTCATAACCCATGACAGAAGTATATAAATGGTCAATCACACGGCCTGTATCGATAGTTCCATCACCAAAGTCCCATATGAAAAGCGTTGTTGACGAGTCCTGATGGTACAAAAGGTCGTTTTCAGGGAATACTCCGGGGCCTGCGCCCATTGCAGCAAAAGTAACAATGTCGCCAAAGCAGATATCAACATAATTGCTGTCGTTTGGCAGAGGAAGCATCTGCAGGGTATCTACTGCTGCCAGTATTTCCTGACATTGAGGGATGCAGCCAATGGAGCAGTTCCATCCATCGGAAACCGTGCTGCCATTGCTTTTGAATCTGAAAGTAAGATCGCCTGAAACATTGGCAATGGAAGCCTGCACCATGGTATTCGGGCTGGTCAGGGGATTATTGTTATTGTATTTTCCGATAACCGGAGAGGTTGTGTTTGGGCCATCGTAAATAATGAGTGTGTCACCCGGTTCAATATCGAAAGCAGCAAAGCTGGCTTTTATATGAGTGTTTAAAACATCGCTGCTGGCAAATGTGATCCAGCGATCCTGATTGTTTGTGTAATCGCCGGAAGCGGTGCCATCATCATAAAACCAATATGAGCAGCCATTTTGAGTGGTGTTGTGGGTTGCGGCATCGAGATTGACAATGGTTTGCCCGATAGCGGACAAACTGAAAAAAATGAATGATACAGCAATAACAAGTATTTTCATGATAATATCTCCTATTTGCCGGCTTTAAATTTGTTTTCAATATAAGAAAGAGAATGCAGCTTGATATAGAAATCCGCATTTTCAATTTTCACCCAAAGGGTTTCATTTTTGTCCCATTGCAATCCGGTTGTTAAAATATTGAATGCTTTGAGATTGTTCAATGCGGCCAGATTGTCTTTTGAAAGAATAATAGATCTGGTTTCGAATGGATTGATGTACTCAGCAACAACATCATTTTTCCATATTTCAAATGCGTTGTCGAGAAAGAAATTGTAATACCTGATAGAGTCGGGGTATTGATTTGACAATGTTTGTACTTTTGAATTTCCAAAAGCTTCAATCAATCGGGCATCAGCCTGAACGGAATTTTGCGCAATGGCTGGTGTAACCAGTAAAAAACACGCAATCAGTAGAATAATTTTATTCATCAGTAGAAATTTTTATCTATCGTTAGACAAATGTGCGAAAAAAAAGTTTAACAAACGCCTTTTTTTTAAAAAAAGGACACATTTTTTTTAAAATGATAGACAAAAAGATCATTTTGTTAGTTGCACAAGAGTGCTCCATTTTTCTTCAGGGATCTTGGCTCCAATGGTAGTGATTACTTCAGAAGCAATCACTGAGCCGGTTCTGCCGCATTCATAGGCGCTTTTTCCTTTTGACAGGGCGTATAAAAAGCCGGCAGCATATAAATCACCTGCTCCGGTAGTGTCAACCGGAATTATTTTTTGTGTAGGCACAGCTGTGATTTCGCCGTTCATGGCAACAAATGAACCTCCCGGGCCTGTTTTTACGGCCGCAATATCTACCCGCTGACTTAAATATTTTGCCGACTCTTCGGGTTCCAGTCCGGTCAACGCTTTGCTTTCCTCTTCATTGGCAAAAATGATATCTGTGTAGAGATCAATCATCTCATTGAGGAAATCGCGGTGTTCTTCAACCACGTTGTAACTGGCAAGATCAAGTGATACTTTGAGACCAAGCTCTTTTGCAGTTTTAATTGAATGCGAAATCAGTTTGTAATTCTGCAACAGATAACCCTCTATATGCAGTATGTCATAGTTTTTGAGTACATCAGCATCAATGTCGATATCCTGAAGTTCGCAGGCGGCGCCCAGGTAAGTGGCAAAAGTGCGTTCACCATCGGGCGAAACCAGTGCCAGTGCGAGCCCGCTAGGCGTTGCAGATTGAATAAGATGGGTCTGGATCCCGCTTTTAACCATGTCTTTTTCGAAAAAATCACCCAGATCATCTTTCCCAACTTTTCCTATAAAACCTGTTTTCATGCCTAATCGTGCAAGTCCATGAATGGTGTTGGCCGCAGAGCCGCCACTGGCCAGAGTGCGTTTGAAATGCTTTGTTGCATCGGATGCGCGCTGCGACATGGTCGCATCAACCAATTGCATACTCCCTTTGGGAAGATTGAGGTTTCTTAATATGTCGTCGCTTTCGATCTGAGTCATCAGGTCTGTGAGTGCATTTCCGATACCAATAATTTTCATTGTCAAAAATTTTTTTTGCAAATTTCGGAAAAATATTGCCATGATAAAATAATTTATTATTTTTGCACTCCCAAAATATGGGAAACATATTCCTCCCTAGCTCAGTTGGTTAGAGCATCTGACTGTTAATCAGAGGGTCGCTGGTTCAAGTCCAGCGGGGGGAGCAAAAACAGAGTGAGAGTGAGAGCGAGTGAACAGCGAGCGACCACTCTCATTCTGTTTTCTGATATCTCGCACTCAAACTCGCACTCTGCATTAATCCTTCATTCATGTTTTCGCTTGCAAAAACATGAATGAAATCAAATAAAACAACCCATGTTCGACTTCAAAAAACTCATTGTATATCAGAAAGCACGTGATTTTGCCCTAACTACAACTGAACTGCTCGCCAATAACAAATTCGACAAGGCGGTAAATGATCAGTTGCGTAGAGCGTCGCTCAGCATCATGCTGAATATTGCGGAGGGTTCATCGCGTTTCAGCAACAAGGATCGGAAATACTTTATGGTTGTGGCGCGGGAAAATGATTTATAAGTTTAAGATCTGCCAGTGCAATCTGATTTTGGGGGATCGGGTTCTATTATTTTGGAATTAATGGCGCGGATTTGTCAGAATCAATTAATCATGTGCTCTGACAAGTAAACTAGTATTAACCATTAACGGACAGCTGAAAAGGATTATTGATTGTCGTCTTTCCGAAAATTCGCAAAAGTGCAACGGAGTCTTCTTTATTAACAGACGCTTTCTGAATCTTTTTCAGTTGATAAGGTTGATTAATTGATGGAATTCGGCTAGCGAAAAAAGGCCACAATGAATCACTCTCGTAAGTTTTAGATGAATCAGGGAAATCAATTATAGGTTTAATTAACTCTTGCGTCCTGAATTCATCAGAATATTGAAAATACCAAACAGATTTCTCATACTTCAGAAATCCAATGGTCATATTTCCATATTTCAATGTAAATTTTCCGGAAATATCTTTTGGATTGTCGTTAAACTCCATCCCCTCTTCCTTCCAGAAAATTTTCCTGAGAATTTTATTCATGGTGCAAAGATAATACATTTTTCAGACATTCAATGCGATATAACAAGGTCTGCTCAATCAGTTTCCTTCTGAAATCACTCATCAGAGGAGCAAATTCATTGTTGATCAGATTTGTAATTGCCAACGTGTTATCAGTATTGTTCAGTATGTCAGCAGCACTCTTATATGGAAAATCCGGTTGCGACATGGAATGCTTAATAAGATCGAAATGATTTATTTTCCCAATATTGTCCCATCCAATTTTTGGGTAGCTATGTTCAGCATATTTCTTTATTGCTGGCATTCTTAGATGTGGAGATCCATATTTGTCCTGCAAATCCTTTTCCGATGTATTCCAGTACAATCCCCGGGCACTATCATATATTGGTGAAAATTCCGGATTGCTATTTCTGATATCTCTGACAATACCCCAATTATAATAGTGTCTATCGTTATTTCCAGTTATTGCGTCAAATAAAAGCAATAAATAAAAACTACTCATGAGTTGGTGAAAATGATCTGGGAAGAAATGCCTGAGGGTTTGCTGTGTAAACTGCACTGTAAAAAACTCAGGAGATCTATTTTGGTTTTCAACCTCGGACACAAAATCTTTGTCATTCAGGTAGCCGGCATAAAGATCGGCTCCATGCTCAAGTACTTGCGTACATCTGTTGGAAAGAAAATACTCTGACAGAAAACGAATTTGTCCTCCAAGCCTTGCCAGACACGATTTTGCCATATTCAAACCCAGCACTTCGCCAATTCTATTGAGTAGGTGTTCTGTGATAGCTTCTGTCGGATAGTGTTTATGCCCGTGTTTTGCTATATATCGCGGCCAGGAATCGGGATTATTCTTTCGACCACGACCATATTCATAGCGAGAAATGAAATCTTTCGGCGCATCACCATCAATTGATGTGTTTTTGATAATGAAATAATGGTGTTTTTTTACAAATGGAATTGCACCGGGTTTTGGATTGTCTCCCGTGTAGTCAATAATTTTTAAGGGATGGATGGTTTTGCGTTTTCTCATACTATTACATCAGGCAAATATACTAAATCCTGAACATCTTTTCAATTGATTTTTTTGTTTTCTGCAATAGAATTCATACTACTAAAAATTTCGGGTTCTACAATTAGCGATGTGTCAAAATTAGTGTAGAGGAGTTGTGGGTGTGTGAGAATTTTGAATCAGTGAAAATTAATTCTAAAATAGTCAATTGAGCC
>DAOPKE010000039.1:0-23741 GCA_035390965.1 Bacteroidales bacterium
GGTTTAATGCCACTATCTCATGGAATATCATCCTCGCATTTATCCATCCGTATTAATGCATCCAGAGCCAGATTTAGTTCTGAAAGCGTTGCATTTGCATCAGCAATTTGTCCGTTATCTTTCAATAGTTTATATTCAGTTGCCAAAACTCCAAGATAATACCCCATTGATTTAAATGTCTGACCATACTTGATCGTTTTATATGGCCTACCTGAAGTTGGATTTCTTAATGTAGCAATCAAGGAGTTGCCCTTCTCAGTGCCCGGATACACAAAATATTGTAAACGATCTCTGTAATACCAATATTGATATTGATCAAAAACTACTGTTTGAGCTTTGATAGTGTATGGCAAAACAACTATAAAGAATAAAAACAATCGCTTCATGTCTAGTATTTTATTTTTTTTAAATGGATTTCATAGAAATCATTCCCGCTCCTGTGTGAAATCCATAAGTCATCCTTGGTCAACCTGGAAATATCAACTACTATGGTTTCATTCTGAATAAACGGATAAAATCCGTATTCTGGAGTAATTACCGAAACACTTGAATATGGTATCTCCAGATAAAAAGAAATTTGTTCCTTTCCCAAAGGTAATTCGTACCGACCATGCTGATTTAAATAATAAAATGAAGTGTCAATTTTATACTTTCCATTTGCATAAAAATTGTATTCTTCACTCTCCCGATCATTTGCAAAACTAATCTTCCAGTCAAAATTCTCTTTCCACTCCGGTAAAACGTCTAATCCGTTTTTCTCAAAAAATGTTACAATATATTGACCTTCAAGTCTTGATTTTACACTTCTGAAACTAATACACGGTCCCTCCTCATATCTGCCGCAAGCAACCATGGTGAAGATAGCAAATAATATTGTCAGTCCCGATAGCCATCGGGAGAGAGCGATAGTGAAAACATTTTTTATTGATTTTGTTTTCATGGCTTTCAAATTTTAAGAGTTAATTAGATTCCTTCTCTTCAATCATCTTCCTCAGCTCCTCGTTTTCCTTCTTCAGTTCGAGCATATAGAGGGTGAGTTCTTCAATTTTGCGGAGCAGGGTGCCGAATACAGTGCGTGAGAGCAGTGTGAGAGCGAAAACAAAAAGACAATTCCCTGCCACTTCCAATTCTGCCCAAATGCCAGGCAGGTGGGCGCTTCAGAAAATTGAATTTCATAATTGTTTTGTAATTGAAACTGCAAGAATATGAAATAATTTTTTATTTGTCAAATATTTTTAATTTTTTGTATGTATTATTCAATTTATAAATGATGATATCAACCAATTTATAAGTCGTATCGCATTTCATTAATAATGTAGCACATGAAAATCGCAGCAAAAATCAAACCCTGCATACAAGGAATTTGTTACAATGAAAGCGGGGCATCATGCATTGCGCTCTGCAAGCACTAACGTCGCCTTTCTACTTTAAAAACTTGATTAACTTTATAAACTTCCATCTCGCTGTAACATTTCGTAACTTTACTCCGTCATAGGCCTGTAAAGTAACCAAACCACCTGATGGACCGACAAGAATATAACCGTTGCGTTGAGCTGTATTCCGATGCAGTTTACCGGTTTATCCTGAAAAATACCGCCGACAGCGAAGACTCGGCCGATATCGTTCAGGAAGCGTTTGTCCGCATGTGGGAAAAATCGGAAACGGTTTCTTTCGAAAAAGCAAAATCCTATCTGTTCACTTCGGCCTATCACATCATGATCGATTACTTCAGAAAGAAAAAACGCTACTCAACCGGCTTCGACATGGAAGACGACAGCCACTGCTGGCATCCGGCAGCCAACGAAAAAACGTCATCGTTCGACATAAAGGCCATTCTGAACGAAGCACTCGACAAACTGCCACCCATGCAGAAATCGGTGATTCTGTTGCGCGACTACGAAGGGTATTCCTACGAAGAAATAGGCGAAATAACCGGCCTGAACGAAAGCCAGGTGAAAGTGTACATTTACCGCGGACGCATTGCATTGAAAAATTTCATCAAAAGCCCGGACCTTATATTATGATCAGCCACAAAAACTATATGGAACGCATTGTTGATTACTACGACGGCAAACTGTCGCAGAGCGAATCTGATGCACTCATGGCTTTTCTGGAAATAAATCCGGAACTGTATGAAGAATTCATGATGTTTGGCGAAGCTCTGCCGGAAACCGCAGCTGAAGATACTTTGAAAGCACCCGCCTCATTGATTGAGCAATTAAAAAATATTCCCGACGAAGTTTTTGTGCTGAGCGATGAAATGCTGGTGGCTTATGCTGAGAAAGATCTTGATGCCTACACCATCAAAAAAGTCGAGGAAGCAATCGCTCAAAACCCGCAACGGAAGCGCGATCTGGAAATCCTCAGCGCTGCACGCTATGAGGCAGACGAAGCCATTGCGTTTCCGTATAAAAATAAATTGCTGCGCAGAGAACCTATTGTGTTTTCGTTGCGCAGAATGATGTATTATACCTCGGCAGCCGCAGCCATTTTCATTCTTGCATTTTTCCTGTGGCCGGCAGTAAATCATGAATCGGGCATTCAGAGCGACTCTCATAACATTGCTGAAATGAATCTGCAAATCACAAATTCAGAAAATACTGCAGAAAATAATTCTGAAAAAAATTCCGGCAATAATAACAATTCACATATTCAGAATTCTGATATAGCAACACAGTTGGCTGACAACAGTACAAATGCATCAAAAAACCACGAATACATTGCACCGCTATCTCCACGTCCGGCAAAGCAATTGAAGGAAACAGCACAGATAGCACCCGGCAACATCGAAGAAAACAGAAACGAATACATTGATATTTACAATTACATTGAAATGAAAAATGCGGCTCTGGCTGAAAGCAATGTAAAAACCGGAACACTCAATGCATGGAAAGAATGGGGAAAAGGATTTCTGAACGGAGAATCATCACTCACAGATACACCTGCCGATATTACATTACGTGATGTAGCCACATTCAGCTACAACAATATTGCTCAATTTGCCTCTGAAAGTCTTTCTCTGAGCCAAAGAGACAGATAGCTGTAACTTTCGGAACACCCTCTTCGTCTTATTACAAAATTACACACTATGAAAACTTTAGCACTCTTGACACTCATGACTGTCGCATTCAGTGCAGCCATTGCACAGCAACCCATTGACAGTTTCACTAAAATCAACTCCACAGGTGATATAAAAATCACCATCAAAAACGGCGACACCCACAGTGTAACTTTTCCCGGAACCGGCAAAGCACCCGAAGGACTCATTTATAATGTAACTGGCGGCGTTATGAATATTGACGCCACTAAAGTAAAAGAGTCTGTGAATATAATCATCAGCGCACCCCTAATTAATGAGATTTCGCTGAATTCTGTTACAGAATTACATACTGAAGGCATTTTCATTACACCACAACTCAAACTCACTTCGGATGGAGCCGCTGAATATCACATGGAACTGCAATGTGAAACACTGAGTCTTGATTTTAAAGGTGCCTCAGAAGCATGGATTGAAGGGACTACAAATACTTTAATCGCACAATTAAGCGGAGCATCTAAAGTGCACGCATACGATCTGAACACCAAAAACGCAGAAATAAAAACAGATGGAGCTTCGAGTGTAAATCTCACTGTTACAGAAAACCTTAAAGCGACAGGCAGCGGGGCTTCAGAAATATCCTACGACGGAACTCCAGCCAATGTTGATCTAAATATTGAAGGAGTTGCCAGCATAAAAAAACGCAATGGCGAAGATGTCGGATCTGCTGTTCCGGATGGATATGAAATAATCAAGACCGATGAAAATAACGAAGACGATGAAGATGACTGTTCGCGTGATTACAATGGCCATTGGGCTGGTGTCGATCTGATGATGAACAGTTTTGTTTCGAAATATGGTGACCTGAATACTGCACCCGGATATGATTTTATGGAAACCGACTTCTCCAATTCAATCGGAGCACAAATTAACTTTATGGAATTTAATATTCCTTTTGTTGAAAGAGAAAAAATGAGCATGGGAATAACCACAGGACTGGGCTGGAGCATGCTGAACTACCGACTGGATAAAAAAACACGCCTGATCAACGACTCCAGCATACTCATGGCATATGCCGACAGCGCTTCAAATACCATCCGCAGCAAACTCACCACTTCATATCTGATATTGCCAATGATGCTTGAAATAAACACATCAAGCGTTAAAAAAGAAAACGGTTTTCACTTTGGTATAGGTGCATTTGGAGGAGTCAGAGTCGGCTCACACAGCAAGGTGGTTATTGACGATCGCGGCGACAAGGACAAATTCAAATCAAATGGCAACTTTCATCTCAATCCGTTTAAATATGGAGTGATGGCTCGTGTTGGTTGGGGACCACTGAATTTATTTGCAAACTACGCACTCTCCGAAATGTTCGAAAAAAATGAAGGACCTGCAGTCTATCCTGTCGAATTCGGCCTTTCTTTCGACTTCAACTAATATCCAGACTTGAATCATGACTCGTTGGCCTGCCTGAGCGCAGGCCATTTTTAGTTTTATCAGATAAATATCGGTCAAAACTTTATTTTTTTCTATATTTGACGTCTAATAGTTTCAGAAATCACAATTTTCTATGAAATATTTTACAGTTGTTGTTCTGCTTTTTGCATTCATAAACGTAACGGGTCAGACTTTACTAAAACAAAGCCAGGCGTTTGCCATGGACATTCCGGCTACCGTTATTATTGACAACGGGCAAAAAGTGCTGGTGGGATCCTATGATACCAAAATGTACCTGATTAATGCAGCCACAGGCAATGTTGAAAAAGAAATAGCCGAACACAAAGGATTTGTCCTTTCGTTGGCCTATTGTCCAAAAACCAATACCGTAGCATCGGCTGGATGGGATCAGCGGATTATTTTATGGGATGCCGGATCAATGACTAAAAAACTTGATATTCAGGCACATACAGATCGCATCACCTCGCTCAGTTTTTCACCCGACGGAACGCGATTGGTCAGTGGCAGCGAAGATAAAACCATTTGCGTTTGGGATGTAATGACTGGTGGAGAAATTTTTAAAATCACCGATCACAAAGATGCAGTAACAACCGTTGTTTACAGCAAAGACGGCAACAGTATTGCTTCGGGTGGCTGGGATAAACTGGTTATGATTCATTCAGCCCATGATGGAAAACTAATCAATACATACAAAGGGCATCGCAGTTCCATCAACTCTGTTGATTTTTCATATGCCGGCGACATGCTGGTTTCCGGTTCCGACGATAACAGCATTACTATCTGGCGCACAGATTCTTCAAAAACAATTGCAAAATTTGATTTTTTCAAACTACCAGTAACCAATGTGTATTTTTTCCCAGGCGACAAATATATCTTCTGTGCCGATGGCAGCGGAGAATTGAAAATTTATAATGTTCAGAACCGCTCCATGCTGACTCAAAAAAACATACACAGTGGTGCGGTTAAAAATATTTTTATCAATCCCAGCATTGGACTGATGGCCAGCACTGGCTCGGAAAAAATCATGAAACTGTGGAACATCAACGAATATCTTTATTATGACTGTGTAAAAGAAAAATCAAAAGCATTGCAGGACATGGCAAAGCCGAAAGGAGAATTCGAAACCACAGAGATGTACGAGCGCAGAATGAAAGAATACGACATTAAAAAAAGCGCCCTTGTGGCAGAATGCGCCAAGGAATCAGAACTTATCCGCAAAGCAAAACAGGAAGAACTGGATCAGAAAACACTTTCAACATATTCATATGTCTATTTTCAAATCCAGAATCTGGGCACCTATGATGCAGACAAACAAGAGTACCCATTTGTTTTCAACGGTCAGGCAGGCATGGTGAAGTTAAGCATTGAAGAGGCCAAGTCGCTCAAAATCAATGTATCCAATGCAAAAATCAAAGCCATCAAGAGAGTTGTCAATGGGAACACCGAATATATTAACACAGAATTAATACATCCGGTCAGTGGCAGAAGCATTGCCTTCGGACGACAGATTACCGCCACAGAAGATCCGATATTGGGTAAGTTTCTGCAAAACAAGCATTAGGCAAAGAATACCTCGTCAAATATTTAGGTTTTGTAATCCACAAAATATTCATATCTTTGCAGCCCGTAAAAATGGGGTTCGTGAAGACGTCTGATCAATACATCATTCATTTCAGCGGATTAGCAGCAGGAACGCATGACTACTCCTGGGATATTGATGGAAAGTTCTTTGAAGCAGACAATTATTTGGGAATCACCGATGCCTCCATACAGGTGACATGCAGATTAGAAAAGTCAAGCAGACTCATGGAGCTTGATTTCTCAGGCAAGGGAGAATTGACCCTTCCATGCGATCGCTGTTTGGGACCACTGGCAGTAAAAATCAATGCCAAACGAAAAGTAATTGTCAAAGAATCTGAAGCCGAGAATTCAGACAGTGACGATATTTTTTTTGTTGGCAGACAAGATTACGAGTTTTCGGCAGAAAACTGGATCAAAGAAATGATTTTACTATCGCTACCTATGCGCAATGTACATCGTGAAGGCAAATGTGACACCGAAATGATTGAAAAGCTAAAAAAACTGTCGGACGATAACGGACTGAAACCTCTGAATGAATAAAAATTAAATTGCAATGGCAAATCTCAAGTATCGTTGGTCAAAGACCAGAACCCGTAACAGAAGAGCTAATTTCAAAGCCGAAGCTCCCACATTTGCAGTCTGTTCAAACTGCGGAACGCCGGTGCTTTATCATCATGTATGTCCCGAATGTGGCTTTTACAAAGGGAAACTGGCAATTGAAAAGAACTCATAATTCATTAATCCTTCAAGCATCATGAGTAAAGTAAGAGCAGCTATCACCGGGATAGCCGGTGCTGTGCCTGATTATATTCTGACAAACGAAGAGCTCAGCCGCATGGTTGATACTTCGGATGAATGGATTATGACCCGGATCGGAATCAAAGAACGACACATTCTGAAAGAACCCGGTAAAGGATCGAGCGATCTCGGAGCAGCTGCCGTTAAAAAATTACTTGAAAAAACCAACACAAAACCCGAAGAAATCGAACTGGTCGTTTGTGCAACAGTAACACCCGACCATCAGTTTCCGGCAACATCGAGCATCATCAGCGATAAAGTCGGCATAAAAAACGCATTTCATTTCGATCTGAATGCAGGATGCAGCGGATTTCTTTATGGATTGGCTACAGTAACTGCCTACATCGAATCGGGCCGTGTGAAAAAAGCCATCCTTGTCGGTGCCGAAAAAATGTCTTCCATTGTTGACTATACCGACCGCACCACCTGCCCCATTTTTGGTGATGGTAGCGGCGCAGCATTGATTGAAGCAACAGAAGATGACTTTGGCATTATGGACATCAAACTTGAAAGCGATGGAGTTGGCCGCATTCATCTCTATCAGAAAGCTGGTGGTAGTGTATGGCCTTCATCAGCCGAAACTGTTGCCAATCGTGAACACTTTATTTATCAGGAAGGTCAGCCGGTTTTCAAATGGGCTGTGTCCAAAATGGCCGATACCGCTGTCGATGTGATGGAAAGAAACGGACTTACCCCCGAAACACTTCAGTGGCTTGTTCCGCATCAGGCAAACCTTCGCATTATAGAAGCAACCGGAAGCCGCATGAAACTTCCCAAGGAAAAAGTTATGGTGAATATCCACAAATATGGGAATACCACCGCTGCCACTCTTCCGCTTTGTTTGCTCGATTACGAAAAACAACTCAAAAAAGGCGACAACCTTATACTGGCCACATTCGGTGCTGGTTTCACATGGGGCGCCATTTACGTAAAATGGGCTTACGACACCAAATAATATTTTCATCAAGGCGCCATCCGGCGCCTTTTCTTTTTGTTTTTTAATATTATTGTCGTTATTAAAACAATAATGCATATCTTTGCAGCCTAAGTTAAAAAAACAGAGTTATGGCTTACGTTATTTCAGAAGATTGTACTGCTTGCGGTACCTGCATTGATGAATGTCCAGTTGAAGCAATCAGCGCCGGTCCTATTTATAAAATTGACCCGGATGTCTGCACCGACTGTGGCTCTTGTGCTGATGTTTGTCCGGTGGAAGCTATTCACCCGGAATAATAATCCGCTCACAGAAAAAATCTGAAGGCTGCCTTTGTGCAGCCTTTTTTATTCTTCAAAAAACAATTTCCCGACACATCAAAACCAATCCAAAATATACGATTTTGAAAATTTGCACAATATACATCCATACCAACCAATTATGATTGGTAATGCCTGCAGAAAAATCATTCTCACGAATCTTTCGCGCAGCAAACACTGATGCAATGAAGCAAATTACTGACTGCTTCAGGCTTCAGACTGTAATAGGTGTTTTTGCCATCCCTGCGGGAAAGCAATACCCCTTTTGACTTTAGAATGTTTAAATGATGCGAAGCAGCCGCCTGCTCAATATCCAGCCTTTCATAAATGCTGGTTACATTCATTTCGTGTTGTTTTTCAAGCATTGAAATAATCTTGATCCGGACTGGATGGGCTATGGCCCTTAATCTTTGTGCTACGTCCTCAATTTTTCTGATATCAATTTCTTGCTTTGCCATCTATAATTATTTAATATTAATGGACAAATATATATATTAATTTTCTAAATAATGATTTTTACAAAAAAAATTGATACCGACAGGTTATTTGCCGATATTTGCCTTGTTTTGCTAAATCAGTCTATCACCTTTTGTCAAAAAAATCTGCTATGATTTTTTTTCCTGAATACATGCTGATGCCCGATTCTTCGATCCGAAGCGGCATGGCTGTTCTTACAAACCCCAATGGCAGCATCAAAGATGTTTTTGAAGCAAAAGAAAACCTCTACCTTAACGAAAAAACATATCACTGCTGCGGACTTTTATTGCCAGGATTGATAAATAGTCATTGTCATCTTGAGCTTAGCTGGTGCAGAGGTTTATATCCCGAAAAATCAGGGATGGAAGCCTTCTATGGCGCTATGAGCGGAGTCCATTCACGCCGGCCTGCCGATCAAATAATTCTGGCCAATATTCAACATGCCATGGAAGAGCTGTACAATCAGGGAGTTGTTGCTATAGCCGACATCAGCAATACACCATTAACTCTTTCTGCCAAAACCAACAGCAACATATATTTTCATACATTTCTTGAAGTTTTTGGCACCAACGAAAACGATGCAAAATACTGTTTCAATGATATACTGACTCTTCAAAAAACATTTGCCGAAAACAAACAAAACTGCTCTCTCTCTGCACACACACTGATAACACTTTCCCAAACGCTGATGTCACTGTTGATGACACGTATCGAAGAAGAAAAAACAATTCACAGCATTCATTTTCTCGAAAGTATTGAAGAAAAGCAATATTTTGAACAAATGCGGCCAATACTGAATATTCATGGAAATAACTTTGCAAAATCAAATTATAAATCTGCATCCAATGCGGCCTGCAAGCTCATGCCAACCCAAAACCGCGTCATGTTTGTACACAACACATTTGCCGGGAAAGAAAATATTGAAGAAATTCTACATCATTTTTCCAATCCGTGGTTTTGCTTCTGTCCGGCTTCAAATCAATATATCACCGGACAATTACCTGATGTGCCCATGATTCAATCATTAACACCAGACATACTGATTGGAACAGACAGTTTATCTTCGAATCACGAGCTGAATATGTTTGCCGAAATTGATATATTGCTCGATACTTACGCTACATTAAAACCCGAAACACTGCTCGCAGCCGCAACACTGAACGGCGCACGATTTCTTGGAATTGACAAACAGTTCGGCAGCATAGAAAAAAATAAAAAACCCGGATTAGTATTGCTTGAAAACTACCAACCCGGGCTCAGAAAGTTCAGTTCACTAACAGTGAAAAGACTTTTATAATTTTCACCATTCGTCGGTTTTAACAACTTTACGTTCCATCCCTTTTTTCAAACTGGCAATGATTTCTTTAATTTTTACATCAACCTGCGCCAGATACTCATCGCATTTGGGCGTATATTGCGGGTCGGCCTTATCGAGCCAGCGCTCCAACGGAAACATGGAAACATCTTTTTTGCGGAACTCATCAAATGTATAACGATACCGACCTTCTTTAGCTTCAATACGTAATTTATATTCTACAATAACATTCGATGTCATCACATTACCATCCTTATCGGTTTCTTTCATGGCAAAACGGTGTGCACAAAGAATTACACCATTTTCAGGATCTCGCAGGGTTGTTACTGCTTGTGGGTTTTTATAAAATGAATTAATCCAGCCAATAGCCCTGTTATATAAAGAATCTTTTGTACCATCCATGGTCACCACTTCACGATACATGATTTTTTTTGTATCCGGATCTACCTGAACCTGAGCTTTGGCAGCAACAAAAACAAACAAGACAAATGAGAGAACAAACAGATTTTTCATAAAAAAATTTTTGCAGCGTGTTACAAATATAATTCCAAAAATTCCGAAGGACTAAATTAAATAAAAATATCCAATCCGGGAAAGTCTTTTTTTATTTCCAATACAAATTTCCGTCATCATCCATGCCAATCTTGCCATTATCCATCATCCATCGGATTGCTTTGGTGGCTTTTTCACTATCCATTGCCCCAAACATAGACAGCACCTTGTCGTATGGCATAGGAGCTTCTCTCAGAGCTGGTTTCACGCGGTCCAGGACTTCGTTGAATTTATACTCCGACAAACCTGTTTCGCTGCGTTTTTCGCATATATCACACATACCACAGCGACGGGATTGTGTTTCGCCAAAATAATCAAGCAACAACTGACTGCGGCAACGAGTGGTTCCCGACAAAAAAGTCTTCATAGATTCGAGCCGGTTAACAGCTTCTTTTTTTCTGCTATAATAATGCTCTTCCGAAAAAATCACGTCCCGGTGATCAATCCGATCACTCAGAAAAGTAACTCTGGGACTGTCGCTAGCTGGTTCATAAGAAATAAGCCCAAGTTTATCCAGCTGTTTCAATCCTTTAATAACAATCAATTTATCGGCATTCATCTTACGTGCAATAGAAAACTCATCGATTCTGACAAACCCCGTAAACAGGCCTGAATACATGCGCAGCAACAAATCGATAAAAGGACTCAGTTCACGGTTTTCGACCTGAAACCGGTACACATCATTTTTGTCGGCCTGCATTTTCACCTTCGAAGGAGTATGGATAGCTTCGCTGAGCGACACGTATCCTTCTTTTTCAAGAATCCGAACTGAATTGAATGTTTCAACCGAAGGCAGAGAATAACGGTTGCAAAAATCGGTGAGTTCAAAATTCCATGTTGATAATTTCCCGGTACCCGTTACAATCTGAAAATAATTTCCAAGAGCGTTGTAAACACGCGATATGAATTGAGGATCAGGGAAAGAAGCATCGACATTTTTATCAGCTTCGATGATATCGGCTCTATTCCACAAAAGCCAGGCCCACGACATATTCCCATCACGGCCACCACGGCCGGCTTCCTGAAAATAGGCCTCGATACAATCAGGAATATCCATATGCACCACCAATCGCACATCGGGTTTATCGATTCCCATACCGAAGGCATTGGTAGCAACCATCACCCTCACTTTCCCTGCAATCCAGTCGGCTTGTCTTTTATCACGCTCATTAGGCAATAATCCGGCATTGTAGAAATGAGCACTGATTTTATTGCGTTGTAAAAAATCGGCATATTCCTTTGTTTTTCTTCGATTACGAACATAAACAATGGCAGTTCCCTTATACTCACTGAGTAATTGAAGCAATCGTCCGGTTTTATCTTCTTCCTGAATAACATTATAAACCAGATTGCTCCGATAAAACGACTGTTTAAAAACAATTTTTTCACGAAAGGCAAGCTGCTCCATAATATCATCAACAACAGCAGGAGTGGCGGTTGCAGTAAGTGCTACCACCGGAACATCGGGAATAAGCAAACGGATTTTTGAAATGTTGCGGTAAGGAGGGCGGAAATCAAAACCCCACTGCGAAATGCAATGTGCCTCATCAACTGCAATGAGACAGATTTTCATTTTCGGCAGGCGCAAAAGAAACATTTCCGTTTCGAGACGTTCGGGCGAGACATACAAAAATTTCACCTCGCCATAAATGCAATTATTGAGTATAGTCTCGATTTCAAACTGATTCAAACCACTATGAATAGCATATGCATTAATATTTCTTTTTTTCAGATTTTCAACCTGATCCTTCATCAATGCAATAAGCGGTGAAATTACAATACACAAGCCATCCTTTGCCAATGCCGGCACCTGAAAAGTGATGGACTTTCCTCCTCCTGTTGGAAGCAAAGCAAGCGTATCCTTGCCATTGAGCACAGAAAGGATAATATCTTCCTGCATAGGGCGAAACATTTTGTATCCCCAGTATTGCTGAAGCACGGAAAGTATTCTGGCTCTGTTTTCCATTAAACAAATTCAAATATAAAAAGAAATATATAAACAAAGGAACGAAAAAGAAAAAGAAAAAAATCATTCCTTGTGGATAATTCCCGCACAGGCCTGAGCTGTTGGCATAAGAAGCATGTCGTTCACATTCACATGTGGAGGCAGCGAAGCTAAATACAAGACTGCATCGGCCACATCATCGGCAGACAAAGGAGTATAACCCTTGTAAACATCGGCCGCCCGTTGCTGATCACCCTCGAAACGAACAATACTAAACTCTGTCTCTGCCGCACCAGGAGCTACCTGCGACACCTTAATATTATACGGAAGAAAATCAATACGCATGCTTTTTGTGAGAGAATCAACAGCTGCTTTTGTAGCACAATACACATTTCCATTAGCATATGCCTGTCTGCCAGCAATAGAGCCGATATTGATAACATGTCCGCTTTTACGTTCAATCATTTGTCCGACAACTGCTTTTGTCAGGTAAAGCAATCCCTTAACATTGGTATCAATCATTTGCTCCCAATGATCAATACTGCCATCCTGCAACGAGCTCAGCCCAAGCGCCAGTCCTGCATTATTGATTAAAACATCTGTATTTTCCCATTCCGCCGGTAATGAATTTATAGCATTGAAAACCTGTTCGCGGCTGCGAATATCGAAAGTAAGCGTAAAAAAGTTTTCACCATACAAAGAAACAAGCTTTTGTTTTAAAGCTGAAAGGCGCTCTGATCGCCGTCCACAAAGAATAACGCGATAACCAGCAGAAGCAAATTTATGAGCACATGAAGCTCCAATGCCGCTTGTAGCGCCTGAAACAAGAACAATTTTTTTCATAACTAATTTTTAATTTTCAGAAATCGTGCAATTTTATTAAAGTCAATAATCAGAAACAGCATAATGAAAAGAAATGGGAGCAAAGGAACTCTGTAACGCGCCAGAGCACCAAGTACAGGTGTAGTCAATCCTGTAATAACACTTAAAACAATAACAAAGAAAAGACATAGATAAATGATCCGGATATACTGTAGTTTTTTTTCATGAAACACTACAGCGAGAAAGACTGTTGCGGCAATGATTATATTCTCAATCAACACCGGCACCATAATCAAAGAATTCACATCGGAGGGAAAAGGCCGGAAAAGCGTGGTTAAAACAGCCAAAGGCGAATACTTCAAAAAACTCAGAAAATGAGGTTCTATCGGAATCGGATCAATCATGCTTCCGGCGTTGTTGTACAAGGCCAGATTGGTGAAATCATGCAATTTATTAGTGATAAGCTGAAAGACATTAAAATCCGGAAACAGATTACCAACAATAATTGCCCCATTAATGAATACAAGTAAGGTTACTAATTGTTTTGCAAAAGCATGACGATTATTGGTCAGTACAATCCATGTATTGGCAAGCAAAACCGGCACCAAAACAGCAAGGACATATGTTTTTGTAAAATACATCAGCAGCAGACTGAACAACAACAATACAACACGGTAAACATTGAAAGAAATAAACAAAAGCTGCTGATACGAATAAAACAAAAGTCCCATGGCAAAAATCAAAAGACTTTCTTTCAGAATGCCAGAACTCCAGAAAACAACCGAAGGAATCAAAAAAACAGCAAAATAAAGAGCAAGAGACTTGGAACTGAAATACTTGATGAAGGTTTTATACAAAGCAAGCAAACCAATAAAACCAAGAATAACAAAAAGTATATTATGCACCTGAAAAAAACCAAGAGAAAACAAGCGAAAAAAAGCATTGATGCGAATAACAGTATGACTATCATTATACATTACTGTCTGATACTTCAGATACCAGTTATTCATCTTGCTGTAGTAATTGTCGAAAAAATACTGCTGGTCGTCACCAATACCGCTCAGCATGGTAAAATAATCAGCTGGCAACGATTTAACAGCATCATACATCACTTTACTGTCGTCGAAATAGCGAAAAATATCCGCATCATTTCTGCCGGAATAATAGGATGTATAAACATACGTCAATCCCAAACCGGCAAGCACTTTAAGATAAAAAGCCGACAACACAAGCCATCTGCTGATACCCGGCAAGGAAAAAGCTCTCAACTTAAGTATCAGCAGCGACATTATCGCTACAATGACAATACAATATAGAATTTCTGCAGCAATCATTATTTGCTTTTTGCCTCAATCCACTGACGTGCTGCAACAAAAGCATGAGCCCATGGAGAAACCACATCGCTTGTTATTCCAGGTTTATAATAAGCCCATTGCCATGGGAAAACCGATCGCTCGATATGCGGCATCATGGCCAGATGACGACCGTCATGAGTAGAGAGAGCTGCAGCATTAAAGTCAGAACCATTTGGATTGGCCGGATACTCTTCATACAGATATTTCATCGGTATATTGTAGTCTTTCTCCTGACCAGACAATCTGAAACGTCCCTCTCCATGCGCAATCCATACACCCAGCTTTGATCCTTCAAACGCTTTCAGCATTACACTTTCGTTAGGCAGAACCTGAACTCCAACAAATCCCGACTCAAATTTATGCGACTCATTCCAGTGCATTTCCGGATGTGGAATTTTCTTTTTTCTGTCATTGAAAACACCCAATTCCACCATCAACTGGCAGCCATTGCAAACACCAAGACTCAATGTATCAGGTCTTGCATAAAAATCATCCAGCGCCTTTTTTGCTTTGGAATTGAAAAGGAAACCAGCAGCCCATCCTTTGGCAGAGCCAAGGACATCGCTGTTGCTGAATCCGCCTACAAACACCAGCATGTTGATGTCGTGCAGATCTTCGTGACCTTCAATCAGGTCAGTCATATGTACATCGCGTACACTCATACCGGCCATATACAGACTGTAAGCCATTTCACGATCACCGTTCACACCTTTCTCACGAATGATAGCCGCTTTTACATTTCGTTTTTTTACTTCAGAAAATGTACCATCAAAGAATGCCGGAAATTCGTATTTCAACGGTTGCTTCAGATAATTCACCATACGTTTTTCGGCCAGTTGAGGCTTCGTCTGCAAACGATCCAAAAGATAGGATTTTCTGAACCAAACATCGCGAAGCTTATCAATTTCGAAATATTCGTACTGAACATTTTTGATGATCTTCAGCACGCGCTCGCCAATTACACGGCCAATCGGGAAGAATGAAATATTTTTGTTGTAGAGATAATCAACAACAAATTTTGTGTCTTTGACCTGAATCAAAACGCCCGGTTTTTCCGAAAAAAGAATGGCCGGAATGTCATTTTCCTTAATGGTACTGATATTGATATCGAGCCCCACATGCGGGTTTGCGAAGCACATTTCAAGCAGAGCCGTAATCATGCCCCCAGCGCTGATATCATGACCTGCAAGAATTTTATTTTTGGATATCAGAACCTGAATTGCATTGAACGCATTGGCAAAATATTCAGGATCGGCTACATCCGGTGTCTGCTGTCCAACCGAATTGAGTGTCTGATAAAACACACTGCCACCCAAAGCAAAAGGGCCTTTGGTAAAATCAATATAAATCAGTGTGGAGTCAATTTCTGTTGCAAGAACAGGTTTTACGGCTTTTGTAAAATCTGTTGTCTGTGCAGTTGCCGACACAATCACTGTTCCGGGCGATTTCACAATCGAGCCATCGGGATATTTCTGTGTCATCGACAACGAATCTTTTCCTGTCGGAACGTTAATTCCAAGCGCAATGCAGAATCTGCTGAGAGCGCTTACCGCATCATACAAACGGGCATCTTCACCCGGATTTTTGCATGGCCACATCCAATTGGCACTGAGTGAAACACCCTGCAATCCGTTTTTGAGCGGAGTCCAGACAATGTTTGTCAAAGATTCGGCAACGCTGAGTCTGGCTCCAGCTCCTGCATCGATAAGTCCAGCCACAGGTGCATGACCGATTGCAGAAGCAATGCCTGATTTACTGCTATAATCAAGTGCAGCAATTCCAAGATTATTCAGTGGCAATTGAATTTCTCCGCAACATTGTTGCAGCGCCACTTTGCCAGTTACCGAACGATCCACTTTATTGGTCAGCCAATCCTTGCAGGCAACAGCTTCCTGTTCTAAAACATCATTCAGATAATTGTTGAAACCGCGCAATTCATACGTTGGTTCGTTATAGTGCTGATCCATGCGGCGATCTTCGATCACCGTTTTGGGAGTACATCCGAAAAGATACTGCAATTTCAAATTAAACGGCTTCCGATTGTCATCTCCTTCAAAAATAAGCTTATGATTCCCTTTCACTTCACCAACAACATATAAAGGAGCTCGTTCACGTGCTGCAATTTTTTCAATAAGTGGAAGTGACTTTTCACGAATCACAAGTCCCATGCGCTCCTGCGACTCATTGCCAATAATTTCAAGATCGGACAAAGTAGGATCACCCTTCGGAAGCTTATCAATAAAAATGGTTCCGCCGGTGTCTTCTACCAGTTCGCTGAAACAATTCAAATGTCCGCCGGCACCATGATCATGAATAGAAACAATCGGATTGTCGTTTGATTCTGCCAAAGCACGCACAACATTATACACACGCTTCTGCATCTCAGGATTGGCACGTTGAACAGCATTGAGTTCAATGGAGTTGGTATATTTTCCTGTCTCAACTGACGATACCGCTCCTCCGCCCATTCCAATCCGGTAGTTGTCACCGCCCATCAAAACGATGAGATTTCCGGGCGCAGGTTTTCCCTTGATGGCCTGAGTTTTCACACCATAACCAACACCACCGGCCAGCATGATTACTTTATCAAAGCCGGTCAGCGTCTTTCCTTCCTGATGTTCGAATGTAAGAAGACTGCCAACAATCAGAGGCTGACCAAACTTGTTTCCGAAATCCGATGCGCCATTGGATGCTTTAATTAATATCTCTTCGGGTGTTTGATATAAAAATTTGCGGCGTTCGGGAATTACTCCGTCGGCATTGGCAACCGGCTCTTCGAGCCGCGGTTTCGATGTCATATAAACAGCTGTGCCAACAAGCGGCATACATCCCTTGCCACCGGCCATCCGATCGCGGATCTCACCACCGCTGCCGGTTGATGCTCCAAAGAAAGGTTCAACGGTTGTCGGGAAATTATGCGTTTCAGCTTTGAGCGAAATAACCGATTCAACTTTGCGTGTAACAAATTCAGAGGGCTGGTCATCGCTCTGGGGTCCGAATAATTCAATTTCCGGCCCGTCGATAAAGGCCACATTGTCTTTATATGCCGAAATTACATCATTCGGATGTTCTTTAGTGGTAAGTTTGATCCACTGAAACAAGGACATTTCCATTTCCCTGCCGTCGATGATAAAATCACCATTGAATATTTTATGGCGGCAATGCTCGGAATTTACCTGAGAGAATCCGAAAATTTCACTGTCAGTAAGCTTGCGGCCGATTTTTTTGCTGATGTATTTCAGAAATCTGACTTCCTCGAAACTCAGTGCCAGCCCTTGCTGCTCATTGTATTCTTCGAGATGATCAATAAATTTTATCGGCTCCGGCTGTCGTTCCTGATTAAACATATCCGGAGTCAGACTCTTATACTCCATTTCGAGCATAGGATCCATTTTGCCTTTTTTGGGTCTGAATACCTCAATGCGCTCAATGCCCTGCACTCCCATATTGACAGTGATATCCACAGCATTGGTACTCCATGGAGTAACCATTTCACGGCGTGGTCCGATAAAATCCCCTTTTATTCCTTCCGTGGATATTTCAGCGCAGCTTCCAAAAAGCCACCTGAATTTTTCCACATCTTTTTCCCCCAACTGAGTGCGGCTCTGTACTGCATAAATGAGCCCTTCGCTTTCCTGTTTAAAAAATGTTAACATTCTTCCGGGATTAATTTGCAAACGTAAGGTAAAAAATGGAGATTAACAAATGTTAAAATTCGTCATGACAGAATGCTTTGAATATCACTGCAAAAGGCCATGAATTTATAAAACACTGATAACCGGGAAAAATATTTTCAGTATCTTTCCATGTTTTTTGCAACCTTTTGAATTCCAGACATACTTTAGTACAGAATTTTGAACAACAGCGTGGAATTTACCGACCAGCACAGAGAACTGATAGAACAGTGCCGCCGTGGAGAGCGCAATGCTTTTCGCGAAGTGTACCGCCTGTATTCAAAAAGCATGTTCAATGTAGCATTACGTATGACAGGAATGGCCCACATAGCAGAAGATATTCTACAGGAAGCATTCACCGATGCATTCAGCACGCTGAACAAATTCCGCCATGAAAGCACATTCGGGGCCTGGCTTAAACGGATTGTTGTTTTCAAATGCTACGATTATCTGAATTCGAAAAGTGCCGGATTTGAATTTCTCGAAGACATGGAAAGCTTCGATCAACCAGACCAGGAGCCGGATTTCAATGAAGAAGAAATGGCCCGCGAAGTGAAACGCATAAAAGAAGCAGTTCAGTTATTGCCCGCCGGAAGCCGCACAGTGCTCACGCTCTATCTTTTCGAAGGTTATGATCACGAAGAAATCGGACAGATACTCAATATTTCCGAATCCACTTCAAAGACGCAATACATGCGGGCTAGACTGAAACTGAAAGAATTACTTACGCAATCCCCCTTGCACAATGAAAGATAATCTTGAAAAATTCATATCGCAGAACCGTCATCAATTCGATGATGAGGAGCCCTCTCCGGGTCTGTGGGACCGCATTGAAAATTCAGTGCCTGCTCCGGCACGGATGGTCAGAATGCGGCCGCTGACCTATGCTGCTTCGATTGCCGCAGCATGCATCATTGTCTGGATTGTTGCTTCAGTTGTGATGAATCAACAGTCACATGATGCTGATAAGGTTTTGTCGGAAAACATAATTAGGCCTGAGCTGAAGGTTGCACAACACGATACGGTATTTGTACCTGTTGTTGTCAATCCTGAAAAAAATACAACCAATACCAATGTAACAAACGCTTCGGATAAAAATCTGTATGCGGAAATCACACAATACTATGATGCCGAAATCGCCCAACGAAAAGCGAAACTGCAGTCGGTATCATCGGGAAATAAAGATATAATGTATCAGGTGCAGGAAGAGCTGGCCATGATTGATACACTCAACGCACAAACACAACGTGAACTCGGAAACGGGATGAATATAGGACTGGTTATGGAACAACTGGTTCAGAATTACAGACAAAGCATCGATATACTTGACATGATGCTGGAACAGGTGAACGAGGAATATGCACAGATAAATGAATAAGTGTATGAAAGCAAAACTGATTATAATGTCATTATGTATTCTCGCTACAGAAGCGGTTTGCGCACAGTCATTCACTGTAAACAAAAAGTTTCACGGAAGCTATCCGGCAGCCGCGAATTCTGAAGTCAGTATCGACAACAAATACGGCAATGTCAGCATCATTCCATCCGATGGCGACTCCGTGGTATTTGATGCTGTTGTTGAAGTTACAGATAAATACATTGTTGAAGCCGAAGAACAGCTTGCTGAAATCAATGTCAGAATGGGCGCTTCAGGATATTACATTTATGCAGCAACCGAATTCAACGGCAATCGCAATGATTTTAAAACCGATTGGAAAATGATGGCAGGAGCCGTTTTCAGCAGCAAAAAAACCGTACGGATTGATTACATTGTAAAAGTACCTTCAGGCGTTTCATTGAAAATCAACAACAGCTACGGCAACCTGATTATGCCGGATCATTCCGGAATTCTGAACATAGATCTTAGCAGCGGGAACCTCACAGCAGGCATTCTGAGCGGTAAAACAACAATCACACTCAACGGCGGCAAATCGCAGATCCGCGCACTGACCGACGCAACCATCAAGACCGACATGAATGAAATGCAAATTGAAAGCGTATCTTCGGCCTTTTTCGATTCGCGCGGGTCACAATTCACTATTCAGAAAGCCGGAACCATAACAGTGGATTCGCGCCGCGACAAATGGTTTATCGGCAACGCAACACAAATCAGCGGTTCAGGCAGTTTCAGCAATTTCACCATCAGCCGGCTGATGAAAGACTGCAACATGAAAACCTTTTACGGAAACCTTACGCTATCGGCCGTTGATAGTGGATTTCACAGCATCAATCTGATTGCCGGGAGCAGCGATGTGAGCATTGCTCTGCCTCCGGGTGTTGTTCCGCAGTTCAATTGTGATCAGAAAAAAACAAGGGCCATTCTGCCGGCAAAACTGAATCTGAAAACCGAAACCATCGATGAAAAAACGCAGCAATACCGTACAACCAATGTTGTAGAAAATGCAACCTCGTTTGTCAATCTGAATGTAAGCGGCGGATCGGTGAATGTTTATTGAAACATAGTGAGTGGTGATCTGTGAGTAGTTAATGGTTATTTGGTTAGCCGCCCGAAATGCGGCCACAGATCACACCGGTGCATATTATCCCACATAAGCGCACTGCCACAAATGCCGGTGAAGGAGCCAATCCAGAGATCGCGGATCCAGGAGGCGTCGTTGTTTTCTAATGCATTATTCATTCTTCTTTTTCCTCCCAAACCCAAACTGCACGCCCGCTGTAATGCTCCATCGCTCGTTGCCGAGTGGATAATAATTGTCGGTGAAATCAAACAGCAAATAATTATTGTCAGGAATTGAATAACACAACATTTTGCTAAATTGCGCATAGAACTGAACTTTCCCGAATGGTTTGGAAATCAGCCCAACCTGCCACGAAGGATTGAAATTCCATTGATTGAAAAACCCGGCACGGATACCGGCATATATTCCATGGATCGGAAAATCGCTCTCTTCTGACAAGCAACCCATAAGCGATAATGATGCAAAAGGTTCTGCCCGTAAATAACCATAAGTTTGATTTTCAGAAATATCTTTCAGTAAAAAATTGTGTGTTGCAACGCCGACTCCCACATTCATTTTTAAGTGCGTTGCGTTAAAAAAGGAATATGAAATTTTTCCTTCGGCATTGGGAAGTGCGCTGTTGCTGATGTTGCGACCGTCGGGGTATTGAATTATATACAACAATCCAAATGAAGATGAAAGTCGTTGTGCAAAACAAAGTTGCATCAAGAAAAAAAGCAAAACACTAAATAAAACCTTGGTTTTCATATTATTCCCTTATGTAGTTATATGAATAACTCGGACCGTAATAAGTACCAGATGAACCATCATATAAACGGTAGTAAATTCGAAGAGAATCTTTGGCTGGAATGTAGATTACTGATGTGCTTTTTTTACATCCGATTTCATCTTTGTACTGAAGATAAAATGATATTGTATATTCACAGCCATATGTTCCTGTATTCACTTCTACAATAGTGTAATTATCAACAATCTGAATTATTGTATTCTCTGAATAAAATACAATTGAATTATCATCAATTTTTATGGACTGATCAAATCCAAAAGAATCAGGGGGCAAAGTATCGGAATTTGAATATGGATAATGCGGAGTGTAAAAATCTGCAGAAACAATACAATTTTTCAGTGTCCAGGTTCCAATCAAATACTGATACTCATCAGGCAAAACGCTCTCTTTACTACATGAAAGAAAGAAGAGCAATGGTGATATAAAAAATATTATCTTTTTCATTGGATAATTAATTTTACGGTTTCAACTTTTTGATTGTAATTCAGCTGCAGAATATATACACCTGCATCGCAATCTCCTACATCCAGTAAAAATGTCTGACCGGAAAAAACATTGGATTTGATCATCATTCCCGAGCAAGAAAACAAAATCATCCTGCAGTTTTCCGTACTAACTGGTAAAGTAATTAATACGGCTTGATCTGTTGGATTTGGTGATACCATTGCACGTGACAATGCTGTAACTTTTGAATTTTTCTCTTGAATCTCAGCTGAAATATCCTCGAAATATTTTCTTGTAGAATCAGAAAATTGTTCCAAACTTTTATTGTTTTTTGGTTCCACACATACTAGTAAAATCGGTCTAATCGTTGTGCCCGTCAAATATGGAAAATCAAGTCGAAGTTTACCTGTCAAATTATACTTCTCTTGAGTATGAACAACTTGCAAATTATTTGGATCGATATAGGTTATTATATATCTCTTCTTTGATTTAACATCTACCTGCAAAGCCTCATTTATATTATATGCAGTCTTTGCACTATTATATGCTTGATCATCCCACTGTATTATATTTGGCGGTGTATTCAATTCAAATTGCCATCTTGTTGAGTCGCTTTCCCACACAAACGCACCGCATTTCGCCACATCCCATTGTGTATAAAAATTATAAGTGCGGTTAGCCAATACACCTACTGCATTTAATTTATCGGGTGAGCGCAGATAAAATAAATCGACAATACCGGGCTTGCGCTGCCAGTTTTCGTAGTGCATTTCATCAAAATCATGATAAGGAATCCACCCTTTCTGATCACCGTTGCTTTCATCAAAATCATATCCTGCCACAAAAGCCCTGAGCCGTCCGAAATGCGGCCACAATTCACGTTTGTGCATATTATCCCACATAAGCGCACTGCCGCAAATGCCGGTGAAGGAGCCAATCCAGAGGTCGCGGATCCAGGAGGCGTCGTTGTCACACTGATAATATCCCTGGTTTGTTCCGGATCCGTATTCACCATGAATGAATGGCTTATCGCAATATGGCCAGCCATCGGAACTGGCATTGCTATTATCATGCAGATCGTTCACAATGGTCACAGTGCTGTTATATATATCCGGAAAACTTCTGTAGTTCTGTTGAGTAATGATATCCAATGAATTCAGATAATATGTGTGATCGTCTGAAATATTCGGCCCTTCGGTTAAATAATTCACACTTGTCAGGTGCTGATTATATCCCATGTATGTAGTCATCGAATTAATCATGCTGCTTTGCCATGCATACACTTTTTGTCTGAAAAACGCTTCGTTATTATAAGGGGCATAACCAGATTCCGGGACATCCTTGCATTTTTGTTCAGTAGCATTATAATACATCTCTTTAGTTCCGCATGTGCCGTTTATTTCATTGATAGTTTCAAAGGCGGAAATATTCGTAGAATATCCCCATCGGGCAATCATGTAGCGCAACCTGTTTGTGTAATATTTAATAGCCCGATAATCCAGAAAAAAACTTTTAGGGTCTGTTAAACCAAGATCCTTATTGTAACAATAACCATGATCCAAGCTGTTGTCACATTCTTCCGGCAAGCCTGCCTCGCCATAAGCAGCCCAGTCCCAAAAAATCCGGTCCGGCTTAAGAAAATAATATTGAATTGCCGTGTTGAAATGGATAAACAATCCCTCCTGCTCTGCTTTTTCAACAATGTTGTCAACTTCCCATCCGATATGCATCCGGTTGTAGTAATTGCAAATCTGTTCAA
>DAOPKE010000040.1:0-1785 GCA_035390965.1 Bacteroidales bacterium
CGTTTTTTCCATTCATTGGTGAGTTCCTTTCGTATCTCAATGCTTTTAAGCCTTTGATTGATCCAGTTTTCGGAATAGCCCAGATTCAGATACTGCTGCAATGCCCTGTCAATACTGAGCTCCGGGTCTTGCATTTCGTCCAGTCGTTCTGCTGCTACCTGAGCCAGCCAGAGCTTGAAGGGTTCGGCCTTCGGCGAAGGAATAGATTGTATCAATCTGAAAAGCTGTTCCGTATCGGCCACATCGGTTAAATAAAATTTGCCATCAGTTGCGGGCATTTTCAGTTGTCCGATAAAATCGGACAACTGACTTCCTTCCTTTTGTAGTTTTGATTTCAGGTCGCTCCAGTATTTTCTAGGTCTATCAGAGCCAGTTAAAATTCCAATTACATCAATAATAGAAAAATACCATTTCTCCTTATCTGAATCCCATAGAGCTCTTACTTTATTGTCTTCAAAAATTTTTATTTCGTTTTCTTTTGTCATACCGGGGCTGTTTAAAATTATCGATTATTAATGTCCGTTTGTTTTTGTCGGCTTCTGTACCACTGTTATTCAGAGTCAATCATTTTAATGCAGATATCCTGCATCCCTCACTCCACCACATTCTTCGTCATGTCAATTTTAAGCATGATGCCGTTGATGCCGGATTCGACCATGAGAAAATGTTTGCTGCCGGTGCGGGATACTATGCCGGTAAAGCCTTTGAGCGGGCCGGAACTGATGGTGACCTGCTGACCGGTGCAATAATGGCTGGCGAGTTCGGGAGCGGCTTTGAGCGCGCACAGGCGTTGCAGGCGGAGCGCATCATCGTGGCGGAGCAAGGCCGGAGAGCCATCGTGCATGAGCAAACCGGTGCTGCCCGGAATAAAACCGAGGTCGGGACACTGATCGCACAAGTGGCGCACAAACACATAGCTGGGAATGAGTGCGGCCATAAACTGTTCTTTATGTCCGGCGCGGATTCTGAACCGTTTCACTTCGGGCAGCCATGCATCGAATTCTCGCTGCAGGAGCTGGTTTCGGAGAAACAATTCTTTTTTGGCACGTGCACGTACAATGAGCCAGGGAGCAGGCAGCAAATCGTCGGGAATGACGGCCTGCGCATGGCTCCGCTTCATCCTGGTTTTGCTTGAAGCAGGATCAGCAGCGGGAATATGGGTGTTCTCGTGAGGGAACATGACGGTGTAAATATAGGAATTTTTGAAATAGTTTAGAAAAGATTTTTTACTTTATTATTCGTTACAATCGTTACAGTCGTTACACGTTACAGACGTTACACGGCAGGCGGCAGGCGCAACGCACAATGCGCAACGCATAACGCACAATGCGCAACGCACAGGGCACAATGCATGCGGCAGGCGGCATAAGGCGGGCGGCTTGTGGTAGCTTCGCACTGAACGCTGCGGCGGGCAAAATACAAAATGAGAAATACAAAACACGAAATGCGAAATACAAAATATGAAATATGGAAGTTATAATCTGAAAGCGATCGGCTGACAAACTGTAAAGCATCATCTTCAACGGTCGCTGGTCGCTTCACATAAAACGCAACACAGTCGCGACGCAGAAAAGTTGAAGATGAATTCGTTTAGAAACTAAAAAGAAACTCCGAAGGGACTTCCGCCAGCGGGCGGATAAACTTCTCGTCCCTTTCGGAGAAGTCTGAAAATACAAAAAGCTAAGAGTGACTCCGAAGGGACTTCCGCCAGCGGGCGGATAAACTTCTCGTCCCTTCGGAGAAGTTTTGATGTATAAGAAGCTGAAGTGTGACTCCGAAGGGACT
>DAOPKE010000040.1:1885-23354 GCA_035390965.1 Bacteroidales bacterium
TCCCTTCGGAGAAGTTTTGATGTATAAGAAGCTGAAGTGTGACTCCGAAGGGACTTCCGCCAGCGGGCGGATAAACTTCTCGTCCCTTCGGAGAAGTTTTGATGTATAAGAAGCTGAAGTGTGACTCCGAAGGGACTCGAACCCCCAACCAACAGAACCGGAATCTGCCATTCTATCCAATTGAACTACGGAGCCGTAAAGCGGTGCAAAGATACGAATTTTAAGATTACAAGAAACTAAGGCCAATTCAATGACGGCGAAGTATAATAAATATACGGAATTTAACGTTTTACGGAACAATTATTGGTTCAAATGCGCCCTGATTTTTTAAAAACACTGCGTTATGTTTACACGATTATTTGCCAATGCATTGTCTTTGCTGGGTTTTTTAATTGGCTTCACTTCCGAAGTGCTTGCCCAGTACGGAGCTCCGGTGTATTTCTTCACTGTAAAAGGTTCTGTAAAAGACATTGAATGCCAGAATCCGGTGAAAAATGCGAAGGTAAAACTGATTGACCGCAATGGCAATGCTGAATTTGATGCAGTAACTGATAGTCTTGGCAACTTCATCATTTTTCGGGAATCAGAAGGATATTACCCCGAATACCAGATCAGAATTGAAGATCCCGACGGCAAAAACAACGGCTTGTTTAGAGATATTCAAGGTCCTTTGGATGCAAAGAAATTCAGATCGACATGGAATCACAACCCCGACACCATGCCGGGCGACATTTATCTGGTAGAATACATTTCGGGCAACCCTTGTAAAAATGAGCCCGTCGCTGAAGAACCCAATCCGGCCAAAGAACCGGACCCCGAACCGGAAGTCATTGCACAGGACAGCGCTGTTTTGCCGCAGGAAGTTCCCATTGTTCCGCCTGTTGTTGCCGATGAATATTTCACCAATATAAATCTGTTTCCCAATCCGAATTCGGGACATTTTGCCGTTGAGTTCACCGCCATGGATCAGGCAGCAACCGATGTTTACATTTACTCTTCGGATGGCGCGCTGATTTACAACATGAGTCAGTATGCACAAAAAGGCGCCAATCATTTCGATCTGGAACTTGAAGGCCTGGCTCCGGGAACGTATTACATCAGACTCCACTGTTTTCAGAATGATGTAACGAAGACTTTTGTGGTGCAGTAGCACATGCGGCTTGCGGCATAGGGCATGCGGCTTGCGGAATGAGATTCAGACGCGGAATAACGCTGATTAACTGATATCACACCAGATAAACGCGGAAAAAAGATTGACACAACGCTAATACCAGGATGAATATTAAAACAGGCCGATTCAGCCGGCCTTGCGGTTTCTTTTGACATTACATTCACGCCTATGAGTGATAAACTTCCTGATTAAAGGAAGACAAACCTGTTCCGCCAAAGGTGGAAGCGGAATGTTGTGGCAGCTGCATTCAACAACTGTCCCGTTAGGGACAGGATGTTGGTAGAAAAAAGAAAAATGAATCCGTCCCGTTAGGGACGAAACGGTCGCCAATAAACCATTATGTACCTGACGGCACGAGCCCGATTCTATTATATTAGCTACCAATATTTTGTCCCTTACGGGACATAAAAACAGAAACAACCCTGATCCGCCAAAGTCGGAAGCGGAATGTTGCGATGCGTTGTAAGAGCTTTTGAATTACAGAACAATTCATTTTTGTACAACACATTTAAAGAAAAAAGAGCTTAAAGAAAATCAATCTTTAAGCTCTTTTGATTTCTGATAAAACTATTCAGACGGCAATTATTCTGTCACAGTGAATTTAGCTGATCTCACTGCGCCATCGCCGCAAATGACCTGAATGCTGTAAACGCCCGGTGAGAGCGCAACTCCGCGTACTTCAAACACAGCATTATTCAATTCATTCTGCGCAGCAACAACCTGTCCGAGAGAATTCAATATCCTCCACGACCGCGCCTGATCGTTTGAAGAAAGCATTACGGTAAATTCACCATTGGAAGGATTTGGATACAACAGCAATTGCGATACGCCATATTCATCCATGCCGACACCATAATCAAACTCTTCGGAGAAGCCGGAGCATCCATTGGCAAAAGTAACAACAACATAATATGTTCCGAATGCTGCGATGGTTACTGATGTTCCGGTAGCACCCGGAATCGCGCTGCCATTGTAGTACCACTGATATAAAACACCACTTGCAGTGGTTGATAATATTAACCCATTCAGAACAATATCAATATCCGGAACTGTATCCATACTAAGCGTAATCCCAGATGCAGAGCAAGACTGATCATGCACCGGAATTACGGCCAAATGCCTGTCACCCGCATCAAATGAACCAACACCAAAAGTCTGATCTATCACCTGCGGCGAAAAAACACTAGCTGCACCACTGTATCCAAGCTGTCCTGCCTGATTCTGGCCCCAGCTTACAAGATTACTGTCAACCCTCAATGCAAAAGAAGAATACTTGCCCGCCTTCACATCAACAACACCCCCGCTGACATCGGAATGCACCGGGAAAAGTGATTCAGCCAACATTGACAATCCAAGCTGACCATAAGTATTATCGCCCCAGGTATAAACCATTCCCATTGTATCGCAGGCGATTGAATGAGCGAAACCACCGTCGAAATTCACTATTCCGTTGTACAGATTTACTTTTACCGGAATCCATGAAGAATTATAACTTCCATTACCGAGCTGCCCGCTGGCATTGTTTCCCCACAACCAGAGAGAGCCATCAGCCGTAAGAGCCATACTGTGATTGGCTCCTGCAGCAACAGCAACAACATCGTCGAGATGTTTCACCATAACCGGGCTATTGCGATTGATTTGCGTACTATCGCCAAGCTGTCCCGCCTGATTGAGACCCCAGGCCCAGACATGACCATTTTCAGTCAGCGCCAGTGCATGATTTTCGCCGGCAGCAATATCTGTAACACTATCAATATTCAAAACTGCAAACGGGAAATTGCTGGTGGAATAATTTCCATAGCCCAATTGACCATAGGTGTTTTCGCCCCATGAAACCACTGTTCCATCGCTTTTTAAAGCCAATGCGAAACGATTTCCTGCCGCGATTTTATGAATGTCGGTCAAGCTTCCTACAGAGACAGGCAAATTTGAATCGGTATAATTCCCGTTTCCAAGTGCGCCAAATTCATTTCGGCCCCACGCTTTAACAGAGCCATCATCATTGAGCACCAGTGTAAATTCAGCACCACAAGCCACTTCTAAAGCATACGTTGATAAAACAGACTGTTGCATATCAATGCTATTAAAAGTCGTTCCATCGCCAAACTGCCCCAAACTATTTTCACCACACGACCAAACACTACCCATGCTTCCAGCTGAAACAACCGAATAATAATTACCACCTTCGTACGCCCAGATGGTTGAATCGGTGACAGCTGCAACAGGTGTTCCTTCGAAGAACCAGTGATTGTTTTGATTGAGACTGCTGATAAGCAGTACTGAATCGCCTTCACAGAAAACGACATCGGGCGAAGCCGAAATTAGCGGTAATTCAATAATATGAACATAAACATCGTTAAACGCAGATTGAGCACAACCTGAAAGACTGGATGTTCCGACCACCGAAACCACCTGTCCATCATTGATAACAGAAGGGGTGAATACATTGGTCGCAGAAGGGCTACCCTGCGAGAGACCATCTATAAAGAACTCATACATATCGGCTCCGGAAGCAGTAAACTGTACTGCAGAACCTGCACACAAAGCCGTCGAAGGCATATCGGACGACAAATCCACGTCAACGTAATTTACATAGACCGTCATGGTGGTATCGGCCCACAGACCGCATACACCATTGTATCCGTACAAAGTTACTTCCTGTCCGTTCTGAATATCACCGGAAACAAAAACGGAGTCGGTTGAGACGGGCATCCCTTCCAGATAAAAAGTATAATGTTGTGCGCCATTCCCTTCAAAAGTAACAGTGTCGCCAAAACAGATATAACCGGATGGGATATCATTGATAAAAGAAAGCGACGGATAATCATTCACTGTAACAGAATAAGTCTGCGACGAAGTTCCGGTGCATCCTGCCAATGTTCCTTCCACAGAAACAATCTGACCAGTTGTTAGCGTATCGCATTGAAACAATGAATTGCCGGATTCAGCACCCCATGGCAAGGCATCAACATAAAATTGATACGACATTGCACCACCAGCAAGAATCTGAATGGTATCGCCGGAGCAGACCGAAGTTCCTGAAACCGGGCTAAAAGTAATGGTTGGAATCGGATTGACTGTATATTGGTACACATCAGAAGACGTAGAAGTACAATAGCCACTGGTACCATTAACAGTAACCTCATTTCCATTGAACAGATTTCCAAGGGCAATAGAAGAAACCGCAGAAGGAGATCCCTGTGAAGTGCCGGCAACAAAAAACTCATAGCTATCAGCTCCGGAAGCATTGAAATAAACAGTATCTCCGGCACAAATAGTCAGGTCTGGATCTGATTGTGTTACTACAACAACAGGATTGGGAGCCACTTCAACAATAAAAGTATCTTCGGCTACAGAAAGGCATCCATTGGCTGAATACGCCTGAACACTAATCATATCGCCATTATTCAACGTGTCAACCGAATAAACATTAACAGTAGAATAAGGCCCTGTTGCAACACCATTTACATAAAAACCATACGTTTCGGAACCCGAAGCAGTAAAGCTAACTACAGAGCCATCACAAATAGCTGTATCGGGATCTGAACAGGCAACATTAACCAAAGGAACCGGATAAACAGTAACAGTCAATGGCGCCGGAGTACATGCATACTCTGTTCCACTAACAGTGATAACCTGACCATCCGCCAGCCCAGAAGCCAGATACAGCGAATCGTACTGCAATGGCGTTACAGGAACAAAATCAATAAAATACTGATATACCGTGTCGCCTTCTGCTTCCAGATTAATAGATTCATTAGCACAAATAACACTGTCGGAATATGACCAGGTGATTGTCGGGCGCACATCGATGGTGAAAATGGAATCAGCAAAGGAATAACAATTCCCGAGGCGGCCCTGCACTGACACGGACTGGCCATTGGAAAATGATGAAGTAAAAGAATTATTTGTGCTCAAAGGACCGGTTGATACACCATCAATAAAAAACTCATACTCGGTAGCACCACCGGCCTGAAAAGTAATCTGCTGACCGTCACAGATACGACTGTCGCTATCATCACTTACAAAAGAAAGCAAAGGAGTAACTTCAACATGAAACACGAGTGATCCCGGTGCATAATTTCTGCAACCGGCAAGAGAAATGCCCTCAACACTAACAATATCATTATCGGCAAGGGATGAAACAACAACACTGTCAACCGTTGACTGGGGGCTTATTGGCACACCATTAAGATAAAAAACATATTCATTTGCACCGGCAGCATGAATGACAACTGTATCACCTGCACAAATGGTCGTATCGGCTTCGGATGAAGTGAGAGAAACAACCGGCAGCGGAAGAACAGTGAACAACAAAGAATCTGCACTATAAGATTCACAGCCGGTTGAGACGTTTCTTCCATACAGAGTGAATTCATCGGCCGTATTTATTGTATCTGTTATCCAAGCAGCATTTACACCAAGATTGCCATAAGCAACACCATTCAGATATAGCTGAAACTGATCAGCACCAGACGCAAGAAAAGTCACACTGTCGCCCAAACAAATGATCTGATCAGCATCGCTGCTGTTTAATGAGACAAGTGGCAATGTATCTACTGAAAAAGTAAAAACGCCACTGGTATCGAAACAACCCATGTAATCAACCACTGCAAAAATAGTTTCTCCATCACTGATGGAATCAGTTCTGTATTTAGTTGAATCAGGCGATTGAATCACAGGAATGCCATCCGAAAAGAAATAAAAATGATAGGACGGATTAGATGAATTGGCGGTCATTGTAACAAGTGAACCATCGCAGATTGTTGTATCCGCATCGCTCGAACTCAGATTAATTACAGGTTTGTAAATGGTGACCGAATCAGTAAATGAATCTGTGCAACCATTGCTGAAAGTAGAAACAAGCGTAACACCATACTTCTGGTTATTGCTAAAGTAATGAACAGGAGAAACAACTGTTGTAGTCAATGAAGTATCCTGCATATACCATTCAAAAGTGAGATCACCCTGATTACCGCTATATGCTGTTGATGTATTCACAAAGTGAACACTGTCGCCATAGCATGTTGGACCCGAAACAGTAAACGAAGCTGTTGTGGCGGGTACCGCATCGAAGCGCCAGTTGGTGTTGTTTGAAACATCTGTGCTGAAAACAGCAACAGCTCCATTGCTTGAGGTTATATCGCGCACAACGGTGCACTGTGTTCGGATACTGTCGCTGGCAAGACTGGTCAGTATTGCCGCCGAACCTTCTTCGGTAGAAGCGATGTAAATAAGCTCCTGGCATGTCCCGGAAGCGATAAAGGCACTGTCAAAAGTCTGTTCCATTCCCGCTTCGAAATAAAGATGCATATCAGGATGCACTGTAAAAATGCGAAAAGTATCGGCTCCGAAGACCTGACCATTATAAAAAATTCCGGCTGAATCAGAATACAATGTTATCATTTCAAAATCAAAAAACCGCTGATTTCCGCCATCAAAATAGCTGATAAACGACTTGTTGCCCGGCATAACAATTCGCGTAGAATCGGCATTCAGAGCCAATATTGAAGCATCCTGAAACACAGCTGAATATTTTATTGAAATATCAGAATTTTTCAAATCAACAATTTTAGACGAAGCTGTTTCTGTTTTCAGAATACCCACTGTCAGCGGAAATTGCTGCGACATAAAAGACCCGGATTTAATCACAACAGAAACCGTTGAATCGGTTAAAAGAGTATCCGTCATAAATAATGTATCGGACAGTGACAATCCTGCAAACACAGTATTTACACCATATCGGCTGCAAGACGGATTAAAGCTGGCCTGCGAAAAAGCAGGCGCAAGAATCAACGTTGGCGGATTCAAATCGTTAGGAGAAAAACCACCACCATAGCCAAATTCAAGATTTTCATCCATTATCAGATCATCCGAAATCTGCAAATCTGCTTCGATAAGCAAAGCCGGAGTTCTTGTTACAATGCCACTCCAATCCATTACACGACAGAAAGCATTGCGATAAATGACAACGGTATCATTCAATGCATTCATCTGAACATCGTTGAAAACCACAGTATCTGCTGGTCCCGGAACACAGGATGCGGGAGTCACAAGATCTGTAGTCCAATTGGATGCAATATGCCAGTTTTTATCAATCAAACCTGTCCAATAATACGTTTGACCGGGAACAGAGCCGGAAAATATCCATCCGGTAGTTACACCAATTGCAGAAGAAGCGACGGCATTGTATTGACGGCCCCCGGTAGAATCTGCCAACAGGTTTTGTATAACTACATCCGAAATCGTCAAAGTATCATATCCTGTTTTGTTCAGTGTCGCAGTGCCTGTTTCACCAATGAAAGCCGATAGCATAACAGGCATTGAACAGGAACCGTTTACAAACAAACTATCAAAAGACCAGATTGTGGATGGTTCAAATTCGAGCGCAACACCAGCATCGACTGCAAGCAGAACCGATTCTCCACCGCCATAAATGCGGGTTCTGGGAGAATGAACCATTAGCGAATCAAATGAGCTGTTAGCTGATTTTACATACACCATATCGGTACCCGGCCATGCAAGAGCAACAATACCGGAATCGGAAACCAACGTCAGGTTTGTACCTGTAGAATTCCAAACCGTATCATGCCCCATCAGAACAACTTCTGATTTTGTATAATCGAAACTGCGGACTTCGCTGCCAGACATATCAATACGTTGACAAATCAACCCTTGTTTGTTTATTGATAAAGCTCCACGCTGGAGAATAATCTCTGATTGTGATTGCAACGTATCAAGCAAATGGTAGGATCCGATGGTATTTACAAGAATTTCCGAAAAAATACCGGCATGATCGGATCTGATATTTTTTGTTGCGGCCGTACCCGAATTCAACTCAATTCCATCATCAAGAACTATGTCCAAACTATCATGCAGCAAAAGAGATCCTGTTACAAAAACCTTACCTGTACCAGAAAGCATAGCGAGTTCATCAATGTCAGACCAGTCCATCAAATGGCAAAATGAAAGTTCATCAACAAAAACAGTATCATCCGAGTTAAATGAATTTTGATCGAAGACAACATCATTGCCCTTTACAGGAATACAACCACCCGAAAAACCACCCGACGAATTCGACCAATGCGTAGGATCGTTCCAATGGCCTGTACCACCAATCCAATACATAACATTTGCGGCAGCAGGTTCAACGATATCCCATCCCGATACATTATCAAACTCGAATGAATTCAAGGCATGAATAACAGCGCCCGACAACTCATTGTACGAAACCTTGAAGTATGAAACGGTAATTTCACCATCTGCTGCATTAATAAGAGGGATAGCAGAAGGACAAGTGGATATATCTCCGGATGGATTTTCCGAACAAAAAGATGACAGATAAATATATTGTCCGCAATCACCATTGGCATCCAGAGTGTCAACGACAAGCTCTATACCATGCGCCAAAAGCACTTCCGAGGCCGGATGAATAAATATGCTCTCTGTTTTAAAAGAAGAATAAATACGAGAAACCGCAACGGGTAATTCGACATCCTGTATGGTATAAACCGAATCGCGTCCCAGATAAATATTCACTGTATCAGAACCGGCATAATTAAACTCAAACTGAGCCAATGCGGCATCAAAAGTCAAACGCGTGTCATTCAGGTACAAAGCATTTCCTGCCCCGGTAATTAATACTGAAGAGGAACCAAGATTGATTGTTTTTGTTAGAGATGTTGTATTGCGCAAAGCGCCTAATATCAATGGCCAGTTCTGAGAATAAAATTTTCCACCGCCCTTGAATTCAAGGACTCCGGCTGTTTTAAACTGACTCAACAAAAACATTTTTTTGCTCCCAGTCATATAAACATCGCAAATCAATTCATTGGCATATATATTAATGTAATTGGTGTCAATGATGGAATTCTGAAAAAACAAAGGACCGGTCTGCGCAAAAAACATAGTATTGGGGAGAGCGAAAGAACCACTTACAGTCAGAGAATCCGTATTAAACCACTTGGGAGCGACCACGGGCACGGCGGCCATTCTGGAAGAATCGGTGTTGAAATGACGGCAAGCAACCCGATAACCATTTGCATTAAAGACCCCATCGGTATGAAGCAACCGGTTATAAGGCAACTGAAGGGCTCCCGTCATCAATAAAGTATCGGCAGCGAGTTCAACATCGCATTTCAGTGATTTATTCTGTGATTCAAAATAAGTAGTTGCATTTGTAAGTCCATGCAATCTCAGCAAACCCGAGAAATTGAACGCCACCTTATCGGATAAAATCAAATGACCAAAAACATTCAATGTATCGAGTGTTCCTGAATTGAATTCAACATTATAGGCAACCCCTGACCAATCCATCAATGCACAATTGGCCATAGACATATCAACGGTTATTATTTTCCCGTTGCTGCTAAAAGACGCTGCATCGAAAAACACAGTGTCGTTGGGTCCCGGAACATCGGAATAATAGATCGAACCGCCTGATGTAGTAGCCCAATGACTGGTATCGGACCAATATCCGCTACCGTTCACCCAATAGTATTCATCAGCATGCACAAAAGCTGTTATAAACAGCATTAAAAGTAAAGAAACCAGCAGTTTAGCCATAAACCTGTTTGTTAATGGAAGATTAATTCAAGCGACTAAAATAAGGAATATTATTATTAGTCGACAAAAAATAAATATTTTTTTTATGTTTTTGTACTAGATATATAAATTTGCAGTATCTTGCACTCTAAATTGAAATTTCAGCCGATGAAATCTTTTATCTTGTATATCAGCCTGTTCCTGATAGTGATTAACACTGGTTTTGGACAGAATTACACAGACTCGCTGAAGTCGAAGCTTTATATTGAAAAAGATCTGGACACATTGTATTCAGAAATTGTCAACACGGGAGCAAAACTTCGCCTGCCTATGTATTTTGCACCATTTTCACAGGATAAGCATCATGGCTATGTTCATGTAGGCACAGCCACGACCATCATGGGACAAAAAATGGATTCAACGGCATTTTTATCGGTTACCACCAATCTGAATCAGGAAGTGTTTTTAAAGCAAGGAGCCGAATTGATTGAAGAGCTCGACATGAAGACACTTGAAGGGCGACCAGCAAAAATGTATTTAATACGGTTTACTGCAGACAAAACAAAAATCAACCGGATTATGTTTTTTACAGGCGACTTAAACAGCACATTACTACTTACCGCCAACTACCCTGAAATATTTTCAGAACTACTGAAAGATGTTATTCTTTCAAGTTTTATTACTGTTCAGTATTAATCCGAAAAAAACATGAAAAGAAAAATACTGTTGATTTGTCTTATTGTCACAAGCGTATTGCCTTCCATGGCACAAACGACTACTGTAACACAATACGCAAATTTCTATACCAACGATCAGAGCTTATGGATGCAGGGAAACTCCGGTCTGCTGGATCTCGACATTCCCTTTTTCGATGTTTCGTGGAATGAAAACGGATCCATTGGCGGAATCACAACCGTTGCAGGATACCCATTTGGAGCGGTAGTCAATGCTGGCACATGGGGCCAGATTGGTTCCGGCCTCAGAATAGAATTTGGCACCGAAAAAGTCGATGTGGTGTATAATACCGACGTAAATCTGACCATGCCCGCCGACGGCACCTTTGAAAAAGGCGACGAAATAACCATTTCAACAGCACTTGACCCTTATGAAAACACCAGCTCCATAACACGCGATGAATACAACGTGATTTTTCAGATTTGGATGGCCATCGGATTTGGATTTGACATAGGAGGTCAATTCTGTTTTTTTGATTGCACAAACGGGACCATTGTTGACATCGACTTACCTGTCGATACTTTTAATTTAGTATATCTCGACTCAACCGGGGTTTCTTTACTTGAAGGCCTCTGGGAATGGCCTTTTTCAAACCTTCCCATTTCTTTTAGCGACAACAAGGACATTGTTACCTTAACCCTTGACCTGCCAAGCAATGCCAATGATTCAAGCTGGTTTTCGGGGAACAACATGATTTCGGCCAGCAGACCTTATGAATATGCCAGTCTTGAATTCAATGTTTGTAAATTCATCGGAGCATTAAACATTCCATACGTCAGTGCTGTTTTTGCCAATCTTGAAAACGAATGGGAACTCGGACCCGTTACCATCGGATATACTTTAATGGATATGGTTTTCAAACTAGGGCTCTATCACAATCAAAGATTAACATTCAGCCCGACCGTAAAAACAACACTTACCTTTCCCGGAAACATTGACTACAAAGTACTGAAGCCGGACAATAATGTGTTATCCTCAGGAACTGCTTCATCTATTACACTGGATGTCGGAAACAAATTACGATTCCGATATCCCTGTAATTATGATTTTATGGATATTGATCCCTATTATGTCATGCGTAATAATTTCAATAACCACACTTATGATTCCATTGCTTTCGATTTCATTTTCGATATGCTTGAATTCCATGTTTCAATGGACGATATAGAAGTGATTCCTGAAATATGCATCCCTATTTATTATCCCTGTGGTCCATGGTATTGTGTGGTTTGTGACTGGTGTTATGATGGCGACATCTGTACACCGGCTGTTGTTTTTCATGGTTTCAACTGGGGATTCGGACCTTTGGTTCATTTGCAGCCAAACATTTTCAATGTCAAATACAATTGGGTAAACAGCAACTGGGAAATGCAAGATTTCAACGATGTTGACGGAGATATTTTCCGCATCACACCGGCCAGATTCGAAGTCAGTGTTGCCCCATCCGATGCGCCCTGCTTTGGCATAAACGGAGGTTCTGCCATTGCCACCGTTACACATGGAAAACCGCCTTACCGCTACGAATGGTCGAACGGTACCGTTCATACCAATGTGGTCTCACTCACAGATGCAGTATCCAATCTACCGGCCGGCACACATTATGTTATTGTAACCGATATTAATGGATGTGTAACGTTCTGCTCATTTGTTATCGGACAACCCGAAGCTGCTTTAACCATCGATGCCATAAGCACCAATATTTCATGCAACGGCACTCCAAGCGGATCAATCAACATTTCGACTTCTGGTGGAACAACGCCCTACAGTTTCAACTGGAGCAATGGAGCCACTACCGAAGACATAACAAATGTTACCGCCGGAACATACATTCTCACTGTCACTGACAGTCTTGGATGCACCAATGTTTCATCCTACACTCTTACAGAACCATACCCACTCATTTCAACAGCTTCATCCACCAACCCCAGATGTTACGGAGCTGCATCAGGTTTTGCTGCAGTAAGCTCAACAGGTGGAACACCTCCTTACAATTATTTATGGAACACTGGTGACACAACACAAAGCATCAGTAATATCACTGCCGGTGCTTACAGCGTAACGGTTACAGATTTTAACGGCTGCGAAAATATTCTAACCTATGCTATCACCCAACCCGCTGATCCTGTTTCAATCATCATCAGCACTCAGGATGTTTTCTGCAACGGAGAATCATCGGGATCTGTTACTGTTTCAGCGTCAGGCGGCACAGCACCCTATCAGTACGATTGGTTCCGTAACGGTCAATCACTCAATCATACAGCAGCCAATCTTGGCAATATTGATGTCGGCGACTATCGCGTAATCGTTACCGATGCCAATGGTTGCACAAAAGATACAACCGTACATATTTCCGAACCCCCTGCCATTGAATTCAATGTGGCTGTTGTCAACAATCTCTGTTTTGGTGAAACCAACGGAAGCATCTCGCTCAGTGTAAACGGAGGTACCGGCACATATACCTACAATTGGTCGAACGGAGCTTCAACACAAAACATCGGAACACTTCCGGCTGGCACCTATCAGGTAACAATCACCGACAACAATGGCTGCCATCAATATGCTGAAGCAATCATTACACAACCCGGAGCGCCACTTACAGCAACAGCAGAACCCACTCATGTACTCTGCAAAGGCAACAACACTGGTGTTGCAACACTGAACCCTCAAGGCGGAACAGCTCCTTATTTCTTCCTTTGGTCAAATGGCTCTACCAATCAAAATCCAACAGGACTTACTGCAGGAACATACACTGTTACCATTACCGACAATAATGGCTGTATTGCATATAGCGGAACAGTCATTGAAGAACCAGGCGACTCGCTGGCTGCAACATTCAATATTTCTGATGCATTATGTTTCGGTTCATCTGACGGAAACATAACAGCGATGGCTTCAGGTGGTACTACACCGTATTATATACGATGGGATGATACCGATTATCTGATGCAAAATAACGGGCACAAAATTGAAAACCTCTACAGTGGCTATTATCAGATTATCGTTACCGATGCCAATGGTTGTAAATCGGCTCAGACACTGTTTGTGAATCAACCCGACAGCATACACTCCTCAGCCATTGAAGGCATTACAAGTTGCTGGGGCGGTAACGACGGAATCATCGATCTCTCGGCATCAGGAGGCACGGCCCCATACGGCTTTATCTGGTCAAACGGACAAACCAGCGAGGATGTCAGCTCGGCCGAAACAGGCACATACTCAGTAACAATAACCGATGATCACGGATGCACCAAAACAGCCACCTATCATATTGGTACCATGCCCGAAATCATTGTAAATGCATCCGTTGTTCAGGTCAGTTGCTCCGACAACGCTGACGGTCAGATTACATTAATTGTTTCAGGCGGGGCCGGCAGCTACAATTATCTGTGGTCGAACGAAGCCACCAGTTATCAGTTAAGCAATCTGGAACCCGGAAGCTATTCTGTTACCGTAAGCGATCTGAACGGTTGTACAAAAATAATTGAATACACACTTCCTGAGAGTGAAACTGAATGTATCAACATTCCGACAAGTTTCACACCCAACAGTGATGGCAAAAACGATGACTGGGTCATCAATAATATTGATTTGTATCCGGGACATCGGGTGCAGATTTTCAACCGTTGGGGCAATCTGCTCTATGAACAATCGCCCTATACAACGCCATGGGATGGAAAATTCAATGGCAACCCGCTTCCAGCCGAGACGTATTACTACATCATCGACCTCAACAATGGTCAGGAAGCATTTACCGGAACAGTAACCATAATCCGCTAATCAATGAAGATGAAATTAATATTGAGCATTTCAGTTTTTTTGTGGCTTACCACAGCATTTGCCGACAACGGTGACCCTGTGAAAAATGAAGGGAATTCACCCGCCCCCTGCTTTTCAGTTTCCTTAACCGGAGATCCAAATCCCTGCTACGGGGACAGCTTAGGCACCGTTCATTTAACCATTAACGGAGGTACCGGTCCATTCACCATTTCGTGGTCATCAGGTGAAACAGGAGTCTATGATATCTCCGGAAAACCAGCCGGATACTACGACGTACAGGTCATTGACCAGGGTACTGGTTGTGTTGCATTTGATATTTTTAATGTAATAGAACCGACGCAACTTACTTCTTCACTGACTCAGACCGATGTAAAATGCTTCGGACAAAGTACGGGTAGTATCAACCTCACTGTTGCCGGAGGGAAACCCGGATACACATTTCTGTGGAATGATGGCGCAAGCACACAAAACAGAATCAATCTCGACAGCGGATTATATATTGTTTATATCACTGATGCAAATTTATGCCGTGACACGATTGAAACAATCATACAGCAACCGGCACAAGCACTCAGCCGATCGCTTACTTATGAAAACCCGCTTTGCTTTGGCGATTTTAACGGATCTGTTGATCTTACTGTCTGGGGAGGAACAACTCCTTATATTTACGACTGGAACACAGGAACTTTTGCTTCACAGGATTTATCCGGAATCAATGCCGGTACTTACAATGTTGTAATTACCGATGCCAACAACTGTATTTCAAATGCATCAGTAACCCTCACAAATCCACCTCAACTTACACTGGCTGTTACTTCAACCGACAACAACTGTTTTGGAGAACTTGACGGAACCGTTGATGTAACGGTTGGAGGCGGAACATTGCCATATCATTACACCTGGGCAAATGAAACCTTTGTTCTTTCCTGGACCGACGAAGACCTGGACTCTTTACCCAATGACACCTATTATGTTACTGTTACCGATGCCAATGGCTGCCAGCTAAATAATTCCGCAACAATAAGCTCTCCGGATCAACTGACAATATCTCTCAGTTCGAGCAATGTTACTGCATTTGGTGGCTCAAACGGATCTGTCAGCAGCACTGTTGGAGGAGGCATTGTTCCTTACATTTATTCCTGGTCAAACGGAGCCACCACTCCGGATCTGAACAACATTCCGGCAGGGTGGTATATTCTAAATATCACTGACAGCCATGGTTGTTCTATTACCGACAGTGTATATATCAGCGAGCCATCCGATCCCCTCACTGTATCGCTCAGTGGAACACTTATAACTTGTTTTGGCGGAAGCGATGGAATCTCCGAAGCCATAGGATCGGGAGGAACAGCTCCCTATACTTTTTTATGGTCAACCGGAAGCACCGAAACACGGGTAACCGGGCTTCAGGCAGGATTTTATTCCATCACAATCACTGATTATTATGGAAACACAGCATCAGACACCATTGAAATTCTCCAACCCGATAATTTTGTTTTCACACAAACAATTACAGATGTCACCTGTTTCGGACTTGGCAATGGAAGCATCGATGTAAGTATAAGTGGAGGAACAGCGCCCTACACCTATGAATGGCTGAATTCGCAATACGTTCTTGCTGCGATTACCGAAGATATATCAGGAATGCCTGCTGACCAATACATGTTGCAGCTCACTGATACTTTTGGTTGTACAGGAAGTCATACGGTAATGATTTCTCAACCCGACCTGCTTGTAGCAGATATTTCATACACCGATGCCTATTGCGCCTTCAGTAGTACTGGAACTGCATCGGCAGACGTTTCCGGAGGAACAGCCCCCTACATCTATCTTTGGTCGAACAGTGAAACTATGGCAGATATTTCAGCGCTGACAGCCGGAACCTATATTCTGACAGTAACTGACAATAACAATTGTTTTTTCACAGACAGTGTCATTATATCAGAACCTGACAGCATAGCCATCACATATGCAACAACACCGGTTTCATGCCGCGATCAGCACGACGGAACCATTTCGACCTATGCCAGCGGTGGCAACGGGAATTATGAATATTTATGGAACACAGGAGATATGACTGCTTCACTGAGCGATCTTCTTGCAGGTATCTATTCCCTCACAGTTACTGATATGATGGGTTGCACAGGTCATGCCGATATAGAAGTTACCCGCATAGAAATTGACTGCATCAATATTCCGACATCATTTACGCCCAATGCTGATGGAATCAATGATAGCTGGGTGATAAACAACAGCGAGCTATATGCCGACGCAACATATCAGATTTTTAACCGATGGGGACAGGAAGTTTACTCCGTAAAAGGAATCTGGGCTCCATGGGACGGAACCTGGAACGGAAATCCAATACCCGCAGAAACCTATTATTATTTCATCCGGCTGACCCCTGACAGCCAGACGTTACAGGGAACAATCACCATCGTACGCTAAGAATATAATTGTTATGAAAAAAATATTTCTTCCTTTGATTTTAATGCTGTTTGCTCAAGCCACTCTTGCACAGCAACTGTCACTCAACAGTCAGTACATGATGAATCGTTTTGTGCTGAACCCGGCCATAGCCGGCAATTACAACCACATTCCCATTAACTTCAACATCCGCAAACAATGGGATGGAATCAACGGAGCACCGGTTACACAGTCGCTTTCGGCTCACTCCTATCTTGGCAGCAACGTTGGATTAGGTGGTTATTTCTTCAATGATGTGACCGGCCCGACAAGGCGTACAGGGATGAATGTGTCGGTTTCCTATCAGCTTAAACTGAACAGCGACTTTTCGCGCAAACTCAGCTTCGGTCTGTCTGGTGTATTCTTTCAGCATTTCGTTGACAAGGATAAACTCACGACCAACGAGCCGGATGATATTGCCATCACCAATGGCTTCAACAACCAGTTCTGCCCCGATGCCAATTTTGGCGTTTATCTCTCACAAACCAACAAGTACTATCTTGGATTCTCCATTCAGAATCTGCTCGAAGTAAAGAAAGATCTGTTTGACATGAACCGCCTGGTCGACAATCCCGTCGAAAGGACCTATTACGCCAATGGCGGATACACATTCAAGCTTAATGATGATTTTGTTTTCGAACCTTCGTTCCTGCTGCAGTTTCAGGAAACCACTCCCATTCAGATGGACTTCAACGGAAGATTCGGATACAAAAATAAATTCTGGCTGGGTGGCTCCTATCGCATGAATGACGCAGCTGTTGTAATGGTCGGCCTTGATTTCGACGATTTCTGCATCGGCTATTCCTACGATATCACCATGAGCGATATCAAAAACTATTCGAGTGGCAGCCACGAAATCAACCTTACATACCGCATTTACAAAAAAGGTGCATTAAGGCAGAATTGCAAGAGCACCCCACTATTCAACTAAGATTTTTCTGATCATATGACGCGTTTATTTTTTTCTTCAGTACTGATTTTATTGATGTCAGCACGCCTTTCAGCTCAATCGGCCAATGCGTCCGAACTCATGAACAAAGGCTGCTATGCAGAAGCTTCTGTTTTGTTTGAAAAAACAGTGACGGGAAATAATCCTGAATATTCTGACCTGACCAATCTTGCATATTGTTACATCATGATGCATGATTTTGTCAAGGCCGAAGCTGTCTATGAAAGAATTCTGCAACATCCGAAAAAAGAAAATATCCAGCATTTTTATTACGGCGAAGTACTGCGGATAAACGGAAAATATGACAAGGCAAAAGAACAGTACGACATCTACAAAACCGCATTCCCGGATGATTTCAAGGCCGATCAGCGGATTCGCTCATGCGACAGCATTGCATTATGGAACAAAAACAAAACGAAATACTCAACTGGAAAAATTTTTGATTTGAATACCGACAATGACGAAATGTTTCCATGGATGGCAGATGGCGTGCTGCATTTCAGCAGCAACAGCCGTTTCCTGCTTGAAAAAAACGGAGCAACGAGCAATTATAAAGACCCGCAGATTTTCAATATTTTCGTTTATAAAAACAATTCCGTTGCTCTGAAAAAAATTGCAGCAAAGGATTCAAGCAGCTTCACGGCCTATGTTCCGGCCTATGGCAAAGAATTGTTGCTGACAAAAAAAATAAAAGTCACACCAACCGGTGAAGAGTTGAGTCCTTCCGAAATTTCCGTGGATAAAAAAACATTCATTCCCTCCGGCGCTCCGCAGGGATACACCTTTTCGCATCCATGCCTGGCCGGCAATGGCAAACGAATGTATTTCGTTTCAGATATGCCCGGTGGCTTTGGCGGTACCGATATTTATTACTCCGATTTTGATGGCACATCATGGAGTACCGCAGTAAATGCGGGAAACAACATCAACACACCCGGCGATGAAATGTTTCCTTACATCACTGCCCACGATTCATTATTGTATTTTTCTTCCGATGGTCATCCGGGATACGGAAACATGGACATCTTTGTATCGCGCATCAGCAGCGGTAAATGGAGCTCACCTGTGAATATGAAAGCCCCCGTCAACAGCATCGGAAACGACTTTTCAATGGTATATAAAAACTATCCGTGGGATGGTTACCTTGTATCAAACCGTTATCCTGACTCGAAAGGCGGCAATGATATTTTCAGTTTCAGTTTTGAGAAACCAACCATTATCAAACCGGTCGATACCACAAAACCATTTGTGTACAATGCCGATCCGAGTCTTCTGTACGCCTTCTTTGAGACCGGCTCAAGCGAAATCGCACCGGAATACAAAAGCATCATGGACAGCCTGATCGGACTGATGAAAAAGTATGATTACCTGAATCTTTCTGTCACTTCGTTTGCCGATGTCCGCGGAACCGAAAAACTCAACGCTCAGCTTGTTCAGGAGCGCATGAATGCTGTTTCAGGTTATTTTTCTTCTGCCGGAATCAGCTCTTCGCGAATCATTGGCACTCCCGGCAAAACAGCATCGGACCGCGAAATACCAAATCTCACATTTCACGTGCAGATTGGTTTTGTCGCCAAAGAAAATCAGGAAGCCTATTTTGAATGGAGAACCTACAATAAGTACAAAGTTTCATCTTTTAAAAAGAAAAACGGTTACACCTATTTCACCGGGAACGGCAGCCTGAATGACATGCAGGCGCTTGCAAGAGACATCAACACCCTATTCAATCTGGGTGCATATGTAATTGTTTCCTATCGCGGAATCGTTTTCGACGACACCTTTTATGCGCCCAACCGACGCGTAGAAATGAAATTATTCAACAAATAAACTCTACAAAAGAGCCCGCAGTTTCTTGTATCCTTCGCGGCTGGCACGAAGCTTCTCGCCTGTTTTCAGCGTGACAAGATGTGTGTCTTTTTCATACAATTCAACCTTGTCAATGCATTGAATATGGACAATGTAACTGCGGTGAATGCGCAGAAATTCTTCCGGCAGATTCTTCTCGAAATAGTTCATGGTTTTTTCTTTCAGAAAATCACCTTTGCTGCAATGAATCAGCACATAATCATCCTGCGATTCAATGAAGCGGATATCGCTGACCTGAATGACATGCAGATTGCTGCCAAGGCGTGCCACCACTCTGGAAACCTTTTCACCCGCTTCTTCGCGCAATGATTCTGTTTCGGAAATCACTTTATCTTGTGCCGATCCGCTTTGTTTCTTCTGAAGAATCAGTTTATCCACCGCTTCGTTGAAACGCGCTTCTGAAAACGGTTTCAGAAGATAATCGACGGCGCTTTTTTCAAATGCCTTTACGGCGAAATGATCATAGGCTGTGCAGAAAATAACAGCCGGCCTGTACTCCAGCACTTCGAGCAATTCGAAGCCATCGACTTTCGGCATTTGTATGTCAAGAAATATCAGATCGGGTCTTAGCTCATTAATCATTTTGATGGCTTCGAAACCATTCTGACATTCGCCTGCCATTTCAATATCAGCCCGCTGAGCGGCGTATGAAGCGATGATATCGCGCGCCGGTTTTTCATCATCAATTATAATAACACTGAGTTTCATCGTTTCGGAATTTTTAATGTCACTTTATAAACATTTCCAGAATCACTCGTTCTGAACAATGAATCATCGTTATACATCAGCCGTATGCGACCGGCAGTATTGCTCAGACCCGTACCGGTGCCTGTTCTGGTGCGACCTTCAGGATCATAGCTGTTTTCAATTGTAATCACCAGAAAAGGATCGCTGCATTCACAGATCACCTGAATGGTGCTTTGCTGCTCGGTACTGTACACACCATGCTTCACAGCATTTTCAATCAAAGGCTGCAAAATCAGAAAAGGCATTTTCATGCTGAGGCATTTGTCAGGCGCATGAATGGCCACATTCAGCCGTTCGCCAAAACGCACTTTTTCAATATCGGTGTAAATGCGGATATGATTAATCTCCTGTTCAAGCGTTGAAAACTGTTCGTCGTTTTTGCGCAGCGAATATCTGAGGAGCTCACTGAGTTTAATGATCATTTCGCGCGCCTGTTGCGGGTTTGCAATGGTAAGTGAACTGACGGAATTAAGACTGTTGAACAAAAAATGCGGATTGATCTGCCATCGCAAAGCGTTGAGTTCGCTTTCCTGCAGCAGCGATTGCAGGCGCATTCCCTGCTCTGTTTTTTCGCGCAGCATCTGCAGGTTTTTGTACAGTCTGAATGCAAGCAGCATGAGCAGCAACAGCATGGCCGCCACAATCATGCGCGGAATGCGCGACAGCTCATAGAGCGATTTGTACGCTTCGTTCGATTCAGAAATGTATTGCAGCAACGGATCACTAACTATATAAAAAAGAGAGACAGCCACCAGGTATCCAAATACCATCTGAAAAATGGAACGTGCCCGTGTAAACCGCTTGTGGTCTTCGTATTGAAGCATAAAATACAAAGCAAGCCCGTTGATAAAAAGCAAGGTTGTGCTGATTACACTATCAGCTGCAGCCCAACGAAAATCGATATTGTAAGCCATCCACAACAAAACAGCATAGAATACTGTAATCAGTATCCATGCTGAAAAATATGTGAAAAAAATATGGCTCCGACTTTTCATTTAGTCAAGAATACTGGTGATTTCACCTCCGCCAAACACCGCACTGCCCCTGACAACAAGCGTTCTTGTCATATCAACTGTACCAGTCACAATCCGCTTGTCAACAACACCCCCAAAGACATTCGATGTTTCGATTTTCACATTCCAGTGAGCAGGCACAATCAGTTTAAAACCACCAAACACCGCCGAAATTTCAAGAATATTGTCTCCTTCGGCCAG
>DAOPKE010000041.1:0-23221 GCA_035390965.1 Bacteroidales bacterium
TGAATATATTTCTGTTTTTGTGAGTGTTACGTGTTTTTCAGCAGACCCTATTTAATTCGGGATCGTTTCATAAAGTTGAATTGCTTGCTGGCGAAAACGGGCTCCTATGCTTCAAACACGATGTAATGCAATATTTTACTTCGTACACCGGATTGCAGAATGTATTGAAAGCCAATGCGGTTGATCTGAATGATCAGGCAATGATTTATCAGGTTTTGTCCAAACACATTCTGAATCAGCTTCGCAAACCTTTTCATAGATTGAGATATCCCGAAATAAAAAATGCCGGAGATGATAAGCTGCAGGTCGTGAACCGGTAGAGCAGAACAAAAGACATTCACTTCAACACATCGCCAGGCTTATCTGAGCGATGTGTTTTTTTGTACCAACAATTTTGAATGCAATTCATTTATTCATTTTCACTGAATTGCTTAACCAGGCAATGATTACTTTTGTATTGCAAATGAGCTATGTGACCTATACGTACAGCAACAACAGCAAAACCAACACAAACCGGAAAACAGCGTCATAATGAAAATCGAAAAAATAAGCGAAAACAAGAAACAATTTCTCGATTTGTTGTTGTTGGCTGACGAGCAGGAAAACATGATTGACAAGTATTTATACGATGGCGACTTGTTTGCATTGTACGATGGCGATTTGAAAAGCATTTGCGTTGTATTGCCGATTGACAGCGCTACCTGCGAATTGAAAAACATTGCAACCTGCGAGAAATATCAGGGCCACGGTTACGGCAGCGCATTGATTCAATTTATCTCGGATTTCTATAAAAAAACCTTCAGCTTTATGCTGGTCGGAACCGGCGAAACACCTCAGATCCTATCGTTTTACGAGCGATGTGGCTTTGAAATGTCGCATCGGATACCGAATTTTTTTACCGACAATTACAACCATCCGATGTTCGACGGCGATATTCAGCTGGTGGATATGATTTATCTGAAAAAGAATTTACGGAAATAGACTCAGTATTTGTGCTGCGCCGGCAAAACGTACATCGCATGCAAATAAGCAACCGTGCGATGAACAATGAGATAGAAAATTGAACGACGCATTAAAACAAAACAAGGAAATCCCATGCAGAAAAAGTCTTTAGTGGTAATTGATATTCAAAATGACATTACCAAAAACTACAAGGAAATCATTGACAATGTGAATCGGTCAATAGATTGGGCCGTGGAAAATGAAATTCATGTCGTTTACATAAAGCATTATAATTTATCTGCCGGCACCAGGACTTTCAAACCTGATACCCGTGGGTCTGAATTGGTTTCGGACATGAAATTGGTTTCCGAAAACATTTTCGAGAAATCCAAAGGCAACGCATTGACCAGCGAAGCTTTTACTGACTTTATCAGAAAAAATGAAATCAGCGAATTTTACATTGCAGGAGCAGACGCCATTGCCTGCGTGAAATCAACAGTATTTAATATGCGCAAGGAAAACTACAAAGTAACAGTCATATCCGATTGTATTACGAGTTATGATAAAAGGAAAATTGACGAAATGCTGAAGTATTACGAAAAAAATGGCAGTAGAATAATTAAATTGAAGGACTTATTGGATTCGAAATAGGGGGCCTGCAACCCAAGCCACCTGCTGCTTCGCATCCAGTGGCATTTTTTTGCGCTTTCGGCTGATCGCGAGCGCTCGCCTCAAAATTAAATAATCGAATTGTACCATAAATAAATTCCGGTTTGTAAGCCGTGCTCAAAGTCGCAAAAGGGGCTGGCTTCGCCGAGCCCATTTGGGGGGGGCCATCAACCCAAGCCACAAGCTGCTTTGCATCCGGTGGCATTTTTTTGCACTTTCGGCTGATCGCAAGCGCTCGCCTCAGCGCAAAAAAAAGCCACTTTCCGAAAGGAAAGTGGCTTGGGTTGTGGAGCTGGAGGGGTTCGAACCCTCGTCCAAACAGCGGACAATGGAGCTTTCTACATGCTTAGCTTCTGGTTGGTTTTCGTGTGCAAACCGGGGAGAAACGGGCCCTATCTGCACCTTATCCTTTTATTTTTTAGCAGACGACCAAAGGCATATCAATCTGCGATTCCGGCATTTGCGGTGCCTCGGTCCAGACGCGGTCGGTCAGCGCTTCCGGGGAGACAAATGGGGCCTAAACATTCCGCTTAGGCAGCCATTGCGAACGAGTTATCGTTGCCTGTTATTATAGTGTTGCCCGTGGTTTTTACGGAGAATACGGACGTCCTCCGGCATGCTTACTTCACCACCTCAACTGCTGTCAAAACCAATACAGCCCCAGTAGAAATGCTTTGCAAAGATACAACAAAGTTGTGAGTTGTGAGTGGCCAGTTGTGAGTTAAATTGAGGACAAGCAACATTCAATCCGCCGTGGCGAAACAACGGTCTGCACAGTGCATTGTGCTGTGGACCGCCTGCCTCATGCGCTAACGTCACCTTTAAACTTTAGAACTTTAAAAACTTTCAACTCGTAGCGCTTGCTGCGCTTCGCGCTACGCCAGCGGCCGTGCAAACAGCTTCACATCCTTATCCGTTATTTCTTTTCCGGAAAGAATAATCAATCGCTCAACAACATTGCGCAACTCGCGGATGTTGCCGGTCCACTGAAGTTTTTTCAATTCATCGATGGCTTTATTCGTGAACTCTTTGGCAGGTTTTCCCTGCGTGATTGCAATGTCATTGGCAAAATGTTCAACCAGCAGCGGAATATCTTCAAGTCGCTCGCGGAGCGGCGGAACATGAATGATAATTACCGACAGACGATGGTATAGATCTTCGCGGAAATTACTTTTCGAAATTTCGTCTTTCACGTTTTTATTGGTGGCAGCTACTACACGAACATCAACCGAAATTTCTTTTTCGCCACCTACGCGCGTGATTTTGTTTTCCTGCAGCGCGCGCAAAACCTTTGCCTGCGCCGAAAGACTCATGTCGCCGATTTCATCGAGAAACAAAGTACCGCCGCTGGCCAGTTCGAAATCGCCTTTGCGTTGTTTGATGGCTGAAGTAAATGAACCTTTTTCATGACCGAATAATTGGCTCTCAATCAGCTCGCTCGGAATGGCCGCACAATTTACTTCAATAAACGAATTCCCTGCCCTGGCACTAAGTTCATGCAGCCAGCGTGCAACCAGTTCTTTTCCGGTTCCGTTTTCGCCAGTGATTAAAACGCGCGCATCGGTTGGAGCAACACGTTCAATCATTTCCTTGATCTGCATGATGGCAGGAGACTCACCAATGATTTCGTACGCCTTCGAAATTTTCTGTTTCAGCTTGCGCGTTTCAGTAACCAAAGAATGACGGTCGAGTGCATTGCGAACGGTCACCAGCAAGCGATTGAGATCGGGCGGCTTTGAAATATAATCAAACGCACCACGCTTTATGGCTTCCACAGCTGTGTCTATATTGCCATGACCCGAAATCATGACCACCGGAACATCGCTCAGCTCCTGAATTTTCTCCAGCACTTCAAGTCCGTCCATCTGCGGCATTTTTATGTCGCACAGCACCACATCGAATTTATTGGCTCTAATCAATTCAAGTGCTTTGATGCCATTTTCAGCTTCAGTGACTTTAAATTTTTCGTATTCCAGAATTTCGCGCAGGGTTTTGCGAATCGGTTGTTCGTCGTCGATGATCAGTATAGAACTCATGCTAATGGCTTTGTTTGCGAAATTACAAAAAAAAATTACTTTCTGCTGACATTTCAGCGTCAGCAGAAAAAGGCAGACTTTAAGTCATTGCTGACCTGGAATTTTATCTGACTGGCAAGGCAGACGTCGGGGATATAGGCCATAGCACCCAACAGCCAGTCCGCCTGCCGGCGGAATTCCGGGACCGCCCTTATGCTCAATTAAATTGCCCGGCACAGCTTGAAGCGGTATAAACTCCTGTCAAAATGTTGGGTGCTCAAAAAAAAACCTGCCGGCTAATGTTTCCAATAGCCAGACAGGACTTTATTATTCTGATTTTCAGAGACGTATTACTTCACCATCATCTTGAAGCCGAGCCCGTGAACATTCACGATTTCGACCTTGTTGTCATCTTTCAGATACTTACGGATACGGCTGATGAAAACATCCATGCTGCGGCCGATGAAATAGTCATCATCGCCCCAGATGGCTTTCAGAGCCACTTCGCGAAGCAAAAGTTCGTTGCGTTTCATGGCCAGCAAACGAATCAGATCGCATTCCTTGCGGGTAAGATGCATGGTTTTGTTTTTAATAGTCAGGTTCTGTTCACCAACATCCAGCTTACAATTACCAAATTCAATAATTTCAGTGGTTGTTGTCAGCAACATTTCCTGAGCACGCTGAACACGTTTCAGAATAGCATCGATGCGGAGCAACAGCTCGTCGGTGCTGAAAGGTTTTACAACATAATCGTCGGCACCTGCACGGAAACCTTCAACTTTGTCATCTTTCATGTCTTTGGCACTGATTACAATAATAGGAACGCGCTGATCGTAGCGGCGTATTTCCTTAATCATGGTAATACCATCCATTTTGGGCATCATGATGTCAACCAGCATCAAATCGAATTTCTGCGATTTGAATGTTGCCAGACCTTCTTCGCCATTGGAACAAAGTACAACTTCATACTTGTTAATTTCAAGGATGTCGCGTACAAGAGTACTCAAAGTGCGGTCATCTTCGACCAGGAGAATTCTGCCTTTTTTCTTTTCCATAATTTTTATTTTTCTTGGTTGTTTAGTTCAAACGGAAATACTATTTCGAATGTGGCTCCTTTGCCAGGACTGCTGTAAACAGAAATATCAGCCCCCATTTGTTTGAGAATTGTTTTTACATAATAAAGTCCGATGCCATGGCCCTTAACATCGTGTTTATTGATAGGTGCGACCCTGTAGAAACGTTCGAAAATCAATTTCTGATGTTCTTTTGCAATCCCATATCCATCATCGCTAATCAATATAAAAACAGCGTCTTCGTTGGATCTTGTGGACACAGTAACCTTTACTTTTTCGCCACCATATTTAAATGCATTATCAATTAAATTGGTAATGACATTTTCGAAATGAGCCAGATCGGCATAAACAAAGTCGTTTTCAGCTTTCAGATCAAAGAAAAGCCGATCCTGATAATCACCTCTGACGAGCACATAATGATTAACCAGTTTCTGCAAAACCTCATTGGCATTGAGATAATTGAAACGAAGCATAATCTGACCTTCTTCGAGCAGCACCACGTTCTGAAATTGCTCGGTTTGAGACTGCAGGCGCTTCACCTCATATTGTATCAACTCGGCATAACGATTAACCCGCTCCGGCTGACGTGCCACATCCTCGTGAATCAGCATTTCGCTCGCCAGTTTAATGCTGGCTATGGGTGTTTTGAATTCATGTGCAATATTGTTGATGGTCTTTACACGCGTGTTGGCATCGCGTTTGGCTTTCTGCATGCCTCGCAAAAGAATCAAAGATATAAATGCAATCGTGGCAAATCCAAGCATGGAAATAAGCCACCATATATTCATATTTGACAAATTCAGATAATAACCGATACGATCCGGCGCAATTACACTTACCATAATGGCCGGCTTGTTTTTCTCGTACCAGAATCCCCTGCTCAATTCACTGTTGAAGACATCTTCATCCGATATTCCGTCATTCGATTTAAACAATATCTGATTTCCACGGTATATCGAATATTCAAGATTTTCAAGGATTATTATACTCTCAAATTCAGACCTTAAAATACTATCGATTACAAAACGCATCTGTTCAAAAGCAGGTTTTTCTCCTGTTTTAAGCTCAATAAATGCCATCCTGTTTCCAAAATCATGGCTCGATTTGGCCAGCGAAAGCTGTATCAACGTGTAACCCGACTGACGAATAACCGTTCGCGAATAATGTGTCCATAACAATTGCCCCACAATTACCGCTATCATTGCAGAAATTGATATATATATCAGAAATTTATATACTTTTGCCGACATACTGAGGGTTTCAAGTGTTAAAATTAACTCGAATATAAACACCTTGGTGTTAAATAAGTATTAAATGTTAAAATATTTTTTTTATGACCTCAAAAGTGCGATACATAGGTGAATTAAGAACTGTTTGTGAACATTTTGCCTCATCATCATCCATTGAAACCGATGCCCCCATCGATAACCACGGCAAAGGAGAAAAATTTTCACCAACCGACCTGGTGGCCACTTCGCTTGCATCGTGCATGCTCACTGTTATTGGTTTGAGCGGACAAACGCTGGGCTTTTCGATCGACGGTGCCACGGCATCCGTAGAAAAATTCATGGGCACCGATCCCCGCAGAATTGTAAAAATACGAATCATTATCGATTTTCCAGGTATGTCTTTTTCGGAAAGAGAGCAGCAAATCATTCGACATGCTGCCAGACTCTGTCCTGTAGGGCAAAGTCTTCATCCCGATCTGGAGCAGGAAATTATTTTTAATTTTGAAAAAAAATAAACAATGCTTCAAAGCGGACTTACCTACTCTCTCGAAAAAAAAGTAACAGCCGAAGATTCGGCCAATACCTATGGTTCGGGCATGGTTGATGTGCTGGCTACGCCTGCCATGATTGCTTTTATGGAAAAAACCTGCTTGTTGCTGGCGCTCGAACACCTCGAACCGGGTTTCAATACCGTGGGTATTGCTGTCGATATCACACACAACAAAGCCACTCCCATTGGGATGAATATGCGCTGCATCGCCTCACTGCTCGAAATTGAGGGTAAAATCCTCAAATTTCACGTTGAAGTCTTTGACGATCAAGGAAAAGCCGGTGCCGGATTTCACAAACGTGCCATTATCAATGTCGAAAAATTCATGGCAAAACTGAAATGAAAAAAATTGAGTTTATCATATTGTTTGTCTTGGCATCTTGTCCTGCGGCAATGGCGCAATATGATTCTTCTGCAGTTTATCCCGACTTTCGTTTCAACGATGGTATTTATCTCACTTTCGACGATTTCAAAAACAACAGACCCGTTTACACCGATTTCGAAATCAAGTACCGGGGGGGCGCTACCTATCTATATATTATGTGCGCCGATTCTTCCCGTTCCTATGATTGTGAAGTGAAACAACCCTGGGGTTATTGTTTAAACAAAAGCGTTTTTATCCATCAGGGTTACGGTGATAATTATTTCCGGCTACAGGTCATTGGAGCTCTCATTCATTATTTTGTCATTGAAATGCAATACTATGACCCTGCTTTCAACGATCCCTTCAATCCGTATTCCACTGTGCCCAACAGACGTATTACAAACCGTGAACTCGTGATGGAATGGACGACAGGACGTCGTTTTGAATTCTGCTACAAAAATTTCAAAATCTTTTTACAGGAAAAGGATCCGCAATTGTTGCAACAACTGGAATCAACAAAGAAAAAGAGGAAAATGATTTACTTTTTCATGCTGAAATACAACGAAAAACACCCTGTTTTCATTAAACAACAATGATATGCTGGCCGTTTTCATCATCTACATTGCGATTGTAATTGCACTGGCCATTTATTTTTCGCTGAAAGCAAAATCAAGTACTGACTTTGTTATGGGTGGCCGCAAAATCCCCGGATTTGCTCTTGCTCTCTCCGAAAGGGCTGCCGGCGAATCATCGTGGCTACTGCTTGGACTCACGGGATTGGCTCTGGCTGAAGGATTCAGCGCTGTCTGGGTTGCATTGGGCTGTGTCATCGGCATTTTATTTATCTGGTGGATCATGGCCGACCGCCTGCGCAAATCGAGCATTGAAACAGGCGCCAATACCATCCCTTCACTTTTTGCAACGCGATTTCCCAACCATGCTTTCAGCATTCAAATGCTTTCTTCCTTAATCATCATTTTCTTTTTTCTATTCTATATTGCGGCTCAATTCAGTGGTTCGGGAAAAGTTCTTTTTATGACATTCGGACTCGACGAAACCAGTGGCGGGCTTGTTTCTGCAGCGGTAATCATTTTATACACCATGCTCGGCGGGTTTGTTACTGTTGTTGCTATCGATGTTTTTCAGGCCATTCTGATGTTTTTTTCCATTGTTGTTATTCCGATTATAGCCATTTTTATCATTGCCAGTCTCGATATCAGTTTTGCACAAACACTGAGCCAAGCTGCGCCTGCTATTTCGTCGCTCAATGCCGGCAAAGAAGGAACATCGGCCTGGCTTTTTATTTTAAGTGGGCTCAGCTGGGCTCTGGGTTATACCGGTCAACCCCATCTGCTGGCCCGTATGATGGCCATCAGCAATAAAAAACATGTCAACATTGCTCGTAAAGTGGCTTCGTTATGGACAGTTATTGCATACATTGGTGCAATCTTGCTCGGCCTTGCCGGATATGTTCTTCTCAATAACTCTTATTTCACTCCGGCCGAGACATTGGCAATCAGCAACGACGCTGAGAAAATACTGCCCACCATGGTCAGCTGCCTTGTTACTCCCTTAATGGCAGGAATCCTGCTTTCAGGCACCGTTTCAGCTATGATGTCAACTGCTGCAAGCCAACTTATGGTTTGCACTTTTTGCCTTACAGAAGATGTTGGCCCGCATGTGAAAAGAAAAAACAAGCTATTACTCCCACTCAGCAATGTATGGTTTCATAGGCTGATTATTATTATTGTTGGAGTTGTTGCTCTTGTTACCGGAATGCTTATGTCAGATACAGTATATGGACTGGTTTCATATGCCTGGGCTGGAATAGGATCAAGCTTTGGTCCCGCTTTGCTCTTATTCCTTTTCTGGAAAAAATTCAGTGCCGCCGGCGTTTTTGCTTCTCTTATAGGCGGCACTATCGGTGCTGTATTGTGGAAAATGTTTTTCAGCGAACCTACCGGTATCAGCGAAAGACTTGTGTCTTTTGTTTTTGCATTTGTGATGGCCATTGTTTTTTCACTTTTGTTTCCTACTGAAACAAATAAAACTAAGGCGTAATCTCTGGTTTTCCAATATAATAAACGACAATTTTTCAGACATCAGTTCATTCATTTTGCAACAATCATGAATTTGAAGGATTATTACAGCTTGCCGGTAAGCAATATAGGAACAACTTCGGCAATACTGCGCTGATTTTTATTGTATTAAAAAAATGATCATCCTTATTAATTTTGGCAGAGCCAACGCTTTAAAACACACAAAAAAACTCCTGAATCACAGTTTATACCAAAATGAAATATATAATAGTCTGATTTCATTGGATGACTCCGGAGGAGACATATGTCTGTAGAAATAATAATGGTTCAAAATGAATGATTATAAAATTTCTATGGCATGTGTTTCATCATTCTCACCGACACAGGTATTCTGAATTGAATATCACCTTTTTGAAGCAAGCAAATATGTTCATGCCGGTTAATGGAAACAAGATAATTCTTATTGATGAAATATTTTTTATGAACCCGTAAAAAATCATCGGTCAGATCCACACTGATGTCTTTCAATGTCTTACTCACAATGCGCTCATCATTCTGATCGAGCACAAATTTCGAATAATTCCCATCACCTTCAATAAAAACGACATCGATGGCATTGATATATTCAAATCCCTGATTAGTACGGATTTTAATCTTTGAATTCTGATTCAATGTAGCTTTCAGAGCATCGTAATCCTGCAACGGATGCACATTGGAAATATAACGGTCCAAAGTTTCTCTGAGTTCTGTTTCATCAACTGGTTTAAGTAAATAATCAAACGCTGAATATTTTATGGCTCGTATGGCAAACTCATCATAGGCCGTGAGAAAAACAACATCAAATTCACGCAAAACAATACGATCTATGGCATCCAGCATTTCAAATCCGTTCATGCCAGGCATTTTCACATCAAGGAAAACAATATCGGGCTGATATGTTGCTATTGCCCGTATGGCTTCCTGTGCATTTTCGACACTGGCAACAATTTCGGCGGATCCGCTTTTTTCTAGCAGCAACGCCAGACTTTTTCGGGCTTTCGCTTCATCATCAACTATAATTACTTTCAACATGTGCCAATTCATTTTTTACCGGAACCAACAAATATAAGAACAAAATTTCTGAAAGTGGCTAACATACAATATATTCATGTATTTTAAATATGTAAAAACCATCTGATGAAATAACGAAAAATAGCCATTCAAAAAAAACATAGAGCATGCTGAAAAATATCAATAATCATCTAACGTAGCATCGAAACAAAATATTAGTGCATTAATAAAAAATGAATTTCCCCAATATTTCCGGAAACAAATTTTAACCCCGATAGTACTTTTCATTGCACCAAACCTGACTGATATGTGCCATCCGGCTGACACTGATTTACCGGCTATTCACGCACCCGCCTGCAGTCGGGCAAATAATACCAAAACGATTGATAAATCGGTACAATCCATTTTTGGAAGACTCCGGAGGTCTCATTGAATAAACCATTCCGTACCTGACGGCACGAGCTGGCGTTCTTTTTCGTGCTACCAATATTTTGTCCCTACGCGACAATTGCAGCTTAGTCTTCTGTTTCCCTTGGGGCTCCGAATTTCGAGAAAATCGCGCCGCTCTTTCTGAGCTGAAATAACGCCAAAGCTTTTTACAAATCGGTACAATCCATTTTTGGAAGACTCCGGAGGTCTCATTGAATAAACCATTCCGTACCTGACGGCACGAGCTGGCGTTCTTTTTCGTGCTACCAATATTTTGTCCCTACGCGACAATTGCAGCTTAGTCTTCTGTTTCCCTTGGGGCTCCGAATTTCGAGAAAATCGCGCCGCTCTTTCTGAGCTGAAATAACGCCAAAGCTTTTTACAAATCGGTACAATCCATTTTTGGAAGACTCCGGAGGAGTCACATATCTGTAGATAAAATCAAACAAAACCACGACTCCGGAGGAGTCGAATATAAAGAGCATCATCCTCTGATAAAGCCCGTATATATGCGCCCACGCTGAGCTTGTGCTTGCTTAGCCAATAAAAAAACACAATGCTGATTATGCTTTACCAGCATAAAGAAAGATGATCGACAAAAAAATATCATCAAACGTCGCATCGTGATATTTAAAATTATTTGTCTTCAAAAAAATGAATTATTACAAATACAATCAGGAAAATCCTATTTTTGTTTCAAAGAACAAAGCAATGATTCTTAAGAAAATTATTTTATCAATACTGGTGCTTCTAATAACAACACAGCTATTTGCAGGCACCGGTAAAGTCGATTTTATCGAATGCACAGTCGATCTGCAACCCTCCGGCAAAGCCGTAATTGGTTATTGCGTGCGCTACACTGTTGTTGAAGGCGAATTACATGGTTTTTACTTCAGTGGACTCGACCGACTTGAAATTGAATCCTTTTCCGATAAGAATTATGCCATTGACAAAAACGGCAACCGCTTCGATCTGTCAATAAGCAATGTCGGCGGGAAAAAATACGATATTGTGCTGGCCAATGGAAAAGGCATCGGGAGCGGATATGTTACTTATTTTTTCTGGTTTGAAACTAATTTTTCGTCGGCCGGATACCTTGGAACAACCACCAGCGAAAACGGAAAAAATCTTGTTTATTTCGACTGGGCCCCCACCGAATGGGATTCCGATGCCACAGGCATGCATCATTACACTTTGAAAATTCTGACTCCTTTCAAACCATCTTTTTCATTCAATGTCCGCGAACGGGTTTATGCTGATAGTTTGATTATGACAGAGAAATGGATGAATGAAAAATACGAAATCGATTTTCAGATAAAAGAAGCCGGACGCCTGATGATGCTGGTAAACAAAAATACTCCTGAATATCATTTCTCGCCAAGGGTTCAGATTTATATGCCGGCCGCATGGTTCGATACCTCCATGGTAAGAGAGTATCAGATTAGAACTGATGAAACAAGCAATGGCACACAAAAACAAAGCAATGATAGTTACAATTATCAGCAACCCCAGCAAACTCTCAACCCTACAACACTGGGAATCCTTGCAGCAGTACTGCTTTTAATATTTGTACTGTATTTTGTTCTCAAAAACAAAGGGCTTGCAAATGCCCGCGAAAATGCAGATAATATTGGCTGGGACAAGCTCAACTGGATACCCCCAAAACTTGAAATGGCCACCTACTCCATTCCCGGAAAAATCTGCGACAATCTCAATTATGTTGAAATTGCCTTTTATCTTGAATTTCCCATCAAAAAGATTTTCAGTTCCATGCTTGCTGCATTCGAGGCCCAACAATATATAACAGTTTTGAAAAACGATCCTCTCACTATAAAAATCATCGAAATGCCCACATCGTTTGACAATGATTATGAAGAATTGTTTTTTAATGCACTGACTGATGACGGCGTTTTTTCGCAGGAAGAATTGAATGCCATCATGAACAAAGCCATTGCAAACATCAGAGAAAAGGCCTGGGATGCGGATGTAGATGCAACAAAAAAATACTACAGTGAGTTGATTCAATCAAAAACAGATGATTATGAAAAGGCAAATCCATCGCAAAAAATGCATGTTCAGGACAATACCGACCTGATGTATAATTACTGGACCCGCTACTATCATTACTATCATCCATATTTCACCTATCAGAGTATTATGAATCCCTCGCGGTACGAGCAGTATTTCCCGGTCAATACCGATCATGTGGTTTACAACAGTATTCATTCTGACATTATTCCCGACATCAATGCATGTCATGCCGCATGTCACGATGCTTGTCACAGTGCATGCCACAGCGCCTGTCATTCGGCTTGCCACAGTGCATGTCATTCGGCTTGTCACAGCGCATGTGTCAGTGGGGGCTCACATTAAATCTGAAAAAAATGGATCAACGTTTCAATTGGGTAAAAGAATTCATTGCAAGTGTCAAACCGTATATTGAAGTACGGCTTGAAGATAATATGCTGATTAAAAAGCCCAACAATGTTCAGAAACTAAATCCTTCAGGTGCATTGATACTGTACCAATTGCTGAATGGGAGCAGCATTGATGGATTAATCCGAAAAATCGGAAACGATGAAAAACGTTTGAATGAACTTCTTTCATTTTTACTGGCTGTAAAATCATCCCTTGAAGGAAATCTTGATGTATGGACAAAGAACACGGCCGTTGTCAAGGCCGCATTTGAAGCGCCTTTCACCAAACTACCGGTTTTAAGCGAACTGGCTGTAACAGGAAAATGCAATCTGCGTTGTTCGTTTTGCTATGCCGGAATCAACTACGGATGCACAACTGAAACAACTGATCTGCGTGTTGATCAACTGAAACAATTGATATATAAAATCCGGCATCAGGGCAAAGTTCCTTCGATCAGTTTTACCGGAGGTGAACCAACTTTACGGGCCGAACTACCAGAGCTGATTGCTTATGCAAAAAGTTTAGACATGCGTGTAAACCTCATCAGCAATGGGTTCCTGATAGATGAAGCTATGGCTCTCGGCTTTAAAAATGCTGGTCTCGACTCAGCACAAATCAGTCTGGAAGGGATTACTCAGGAAACACATGAAAAAATAACCGGAGTTGGAGGAAGTTTTGAAAATGCACTGAATGCTGTTTCAGCACTGAATGCACAAAAAATCCGCACTCATACAAACACTACATTGTCAAAGCAAAATATGCACGAAGTTGACGGGCTTCCACGTTTTCTGAAGCATCATTTCAATGCCGAACGTTTCAGCATGAACCTGATTATACCCACCGGAAGCGCGCTGGCAAACGAAATGCATCTACTGCAATACTCCGAAGCAGGCCATGTTATTCGACGTGTTTATAACGCTTCACTTTTAGAAAACGTTGAATTCATGTGGTATTCACCCACTCCTTTATGTATTTTCAATACCATCACCGAAGGACTTGGCAACAAAGGTTGTGCTGCCTGCGATGGATTGCTGTCGGTTGATCCGGAAGGGAATATTCTGCCATGCTCATCGTGGAACGAACCCTTGGGAAATCTGATTACACAAGACTTTGAATCCATCTGGTTTTCGAAGAGGGCTACTGAAATCAGAAATAAAAAATCGGCGCCCGAAATCTGTAACGGATGCGACAGTCTGGCTATTTGTCAGGGCGCATGCCCTTTGTTCTACAGAGCCGAAAGCAATCATGACCGTGAGCTGATGAAAGCACGGATATCAAACATAACACACACTGTTTTATGAAAAAACTATTCTTCCATTTTTTTCCGCGCATGTCAAACTCACTTCGGGTGATTGTTTTTATTTCGCTCTTTGCTGCCGGAATAGCTATTCAGCTGACAATTGCAAACTTCTGGATTGGCGCCATTCTTATTGCTTGCGCTTCGCTGATTTTACTCAATAAAGGAATTGATTCCCGGCTGCATATTGAACGTTACCACCACAATACGGAATGGAAAACTTCGACCCGTCAACAAGTTGAAGATATTATTAAAATGGATAAAAAACTGAGACGATGGGACCGTACTGGTTTTGAGGTCACTTCATGTCTGGGCAGTTTTCTCTTTCTTGTTGTGCTTGTTGCTGGCTTTTTTATTGTTATTCTTGGTCTCGAAGAAAATGACCTGAATGTCATCTTTTTCGGTGGCGATTTTCTGATACTTTTTATTCCGCATTTTTTATCCGGTTTCAGACGAATCGATATGGCTTCAAGGGTGCTCTTATATGCCGATAACTGCTTGAAAGCCGCAGATATTGCCATTGAACTGAATAAAAATGTGAAAACGGATTTCATGACTCTGCTGGCTGAAAATGCAAAAACAAAAGCACTTTTTCCTAAAGAAGTGAAACTGAAAATGTCGCTTGAAAACGCCCCGGATACATTTCTTGGTTGCTACGGACAATTATCGGTGAACAAGGTTGGCTCAAAGGATTATCCCTATTTTTATACGGTTTTGATTTTTAAACCGGAATTTGATCTGAAGAAAAAATTCAATAAACTGAAACTATTAAACAAAGGTATGTTGATAGAATTCACATCTGAACAAGGTGTTGAAGTGCTGGTGCTGCGACAGGTTACAACCCGCACCAGTGGCTATTCTACAAATAATAAAGCTGTTCGGGGAATTCTTGTGCAAACGTTTGATGCTTATCAGCAACTGATGTCGATGTGATTTTTTTTGATTGAATATGCCTGCAGCAGACAGCCGTCAATCAGAGTCTGCTGAAGAAATCTGAGATACGACATACTGCAACTTAGCATTACACTTGGATTTATGGCGGCAAAACAAAGATATATCTGAAGACTTCAGGTCAAACGCCACAAAGAAAATGGCGCACTTCAGATTATTGAATTTCATATTGATAGCTATCCGGAATCGTAAGTTCGACACGAGTTCCAAGGGCTTCACCGTTTTCATTTTTCAGATCATGGATAACAAAACCAGCCGGATTGTCATTGTAACGATTCATGATTTCGAAAAATTCGCTGAAAACCAGCAAACCAACACCTGTTGACTGTGTGCCATTTTTCGCCGATGCAGCCCTGCCAACACCATTGTCTTCGACAATGAAAACAGTTTTATCCTGTTTTTTGGATATTGAAATTCGAAGCAATCCTCCGTGCATCAACTGTTCAATTCCGTGTTTCATGGCATTTTCTACAAAAATCTGCACACACATCTTTGGTACTTTTTGCTTGAATGAAACCAAAGGATCAACCTGTATTGAATAATTGAACCGCTCTTCAAACCTGAATTTCTGCAGACTCAGATAATTTTCGACAAACTTCAGTTCCTCTTCAATAGTCCGGATAATCTTATCGGTATCTTTAATTGAATTGCGAAGCAGCTGCGAGATTTTCACAAAATAAGAATAGGCCTTGTCGTTGTTTTTTTCCTGAACTTCGCTCCCAATGGCCGTAATGGTATTGAAAATAAAATGCGGATCCAATTGGGCATTAATCGTTTTAACCTGCATGGCAACCAACTCTTTCTGTACTTGTCGCTCCTGATTTTTACGTTTTTGCTTACGACGCATAATAAGATATACAATTCCGGCAACTGCCAACAAATCAAATATTGCAACACCAATTCTAAAACCCCATGTTTGATAAAATGCCGGTTTGATATTGAATTTCAATATATGCGGATCTTTGCTCCAGATGCCGTTTCCATTGGCAACCGTTAATTCAAACTGATAAAAGCCAGGACTTAAATTGGTAAATATTGCTTCCTTATCAGTGGTTTCGGTCCAGTATTCACTGTATCCGATTAGCCGGTATCTGAATTTCATTTTTTCAAGACTTACATAGTCGAGACCGTCATACAAAATACGGATATTGCTTTCGCCGGGATCAAGGTGATATACTGCATTTGTCGGCTTCCAGGCAATACTGATGTCTTTCCAAAGAAGACTTTTAGAACTTCGCTCAAAAGAAACAATAAAAGGCGTAGGCGGAACCGAATCATACATGGTTTTTTCAGGATCAAAGCGCACAACACTTTCTGAGGTTGGTATCCATACATGATTTTTCGAATCTATACATGTTCCATTTTGCCCACATTCAATTCCCAAAAAACCGTTGAAACGATCAAAATGCTGCAGCGCTGATGGATTCTTTGCATAAAACATATTCAGGTCAATCACCGAAATACCCTCAACACCTCCGGCAATAATTTTTTTATTCTTCCAAAGGGAAACAAAAAAATAATGACCCTCACTAATTTTAATGTGGCCTGCATAATTGTACAAATACAAACCATCTTTACGGGCATACCACATATTGCCCAACGTATCTTTTTTGCACGATATCACACCCACATTGGGCAAACCCGAATGATCTGCTGTTTGAAGAATAGAGTCATTTTTCAATAAATAAACGAGCTTGTTGGTGCATATCCAATAGTCATCGTTACGGTCCTTTTCAATAGCCAGTATGTTGTATCCTTTGGTGTCAACATGTTTCAACTTTCCGCTCAAAAGATTGTATATAAACAACCCATTGGTGGTGCCAAAATATACATTCTTTTCAATGGTGTCTTCGAATGTTGCCAAGCATGTGCTGAAGTTACCTTCATGTAATAAAGGAAGAAAACGGTACTGTCCGTGATCGTTGATGAATATTCTGTAATTGGTTGGAATCATCCACTGTCCGAGCGAATTGCAGAATCCACCCATGTAAAAGACCTCGTTGATATCCATATTTTTACGATAACCCTGCACTTCAGACATGATATTATTGCGCAACTGAAACAAACGACCATGAAAAGTTGCAAAAACAAGTGTCGAGTCTTTGTCTTCAAAAATACTCCAGACATAACGCGGCATCGCAGACTTCCAATCGTAATTGCGAAATGCATATGACTGCTGATGCAACAATCCGTTTTCGGTGCCGATAAATAAATTTCCATTGCAATCCTCAAAAATATCATTGATGATCATATCCGGAATGGAATCGCGGTCAAGAATATGTCCGCTGGTATCCAGTCGAATCCAGACAGAACTGTTCTGATTAATCAGCAATTGATTGTTTTTGGTTTTCAACATCACAGCGCCAGGAATATTATTTCCATAAGCATATATTTTTCGTGGCTGATTTTCATCAAAACAATATATCCCATCAAACTCTGAAGGCAATTTGTTGTTTCTCACTACTCCAACAAAAAGCTTATTGTCAACCACAACAATCTGATTGCCCTGCCCTGTAAAAACAGGAGTCAGCTGCTTGTTACAATCCAAACGATAAACGCCTTTTCCGGTTGATAATAAAAAATCACAACTTCCGGGAATCCGCTCCATATCGGCAATAAAGCCCATGTCGTGATTTTTATAATAGAAATTTTCACGCCCCGGATGAATGACGCACAGCGCAGTATCTGAAAGAAAATAAATTTCACGCAATCCTGCATTGACAATAACGGTATGAACCCCAAATCCATTAAAATCCTTGATGAGAGATGATTGTTTGTTCTCAAAACGCACCAATGCTTCGCGCGTATAATAAAAAAACTGGTCTCCTATTTCAAAAAATCCCTCGACAAAGGATTTTGTAATATACCGGTCATTATATGTTCTGAATCTGCTTCCATCAAAACCACCAATCTCGTTTTTTGTTCCGTAGAGAAATATTCCATCGGAGCGCTGAAATACATTCACAACCTGATTTTGGGGAAGTCCATCAAATATGGTGTAATGACGATAGCTGTATTGCTGCGCAAAACCTGAAAAAAATATGACTTGTAATATTATAAATAATCTTGCTTTCATGATATGCAGGTTCAAATATAATCAATATCTGTTTACTGTCGTATTTTTCGAATTTCAAAGTCAGGGCCAACGCATTAAAACATGCAAAAAGCATCTTGAATCGCAGTTTATTCGCTCATTAAATTGATTTTAAAGGTGCTCCCTTCGTCAAGCTCAGAACGTCGTATGAGCTCAGCGCATTTCATGCACTTCGGTTCACAGAGTATCGAAAAAACAAAAGCCGATTAGAAATGACACAACGTAGTTGTGTAAATCAATTACAACATACCGAATTCTGAAAGCTCGCTTTCAAATTCACTTTGCTGTAATTGATATCGGCTTTTGCCTGATTAAATTTACTCTGTGCGACTCAGTGTGTACTCCGTTAAACTCTGTGTCACAAAGGTAGATGTTGCATGCTTGAAGTCACCATTGGGTGCATCAATCAGAAGTATTCGCATGCAATTAAATGCGTTGACCCTGATTTCAAAGTATCGAAGTCCGTACAAAACACGGTATTCAGCCATAAAACCTATGCAAATACAAAACGTGAGCCAGTGAAAGAATGAAATTCAACTCAGAACTATCGATTACAAACTTTGAAAACCTGATAAAACAATCTGCATGAGGCCTTTGCAGCTACATTAAAAATCATAAACCAGATTATTCAGACTTGTTCGGAAACCGAAATAGAAAAAGGTGCTTTCTCTCCAACCAATTTCCGGATCAAAGGTTCGGCGCATCAATCCCAGCGTAACATTCATATTCGTGGCTGGATTCACCAGATAGCTGACGCTGGCATCAACAATATTCACAGTGGTTTTATCGCCCTGCCCGACGTAATTACCGTATTCAAACGGGCGCGTGGTATATGATTGCCAGATATCGTTGCCGTAGTTGATGCCATCATCGTCGGCGCCAAACCTGATAAAATTATATTTCAGCTGCGCATAAAAGCGCTTGTAATGATATTTCAGAATACTTACGCTTTCAATAAAATTTGCACCCAGCGGATGCGCCAGTGCTTCGTTGTAATGTCCGTAACACAAAGTGCTGGTGCGGCTTGAATATGTGTAAGGCCGTACAAAATTCACTTCGCTTTGCAACGAAAGTCCATCCAGGCCTGCTATGTCATATGTCCTGAATCCGGCCTGCAGCGCCGATTTGTTGCCCCACCAGCCATCGCCTGAAAGTATTTCATGCACCTTGATTTCATCCAAAAGAAACTGTGCATACAACACATTTTTCTTTCGCAGTTTATACGATGCATTCAATCCGATTAACACGTTGTCGGGCGAGCCAAGCGAAAATTCAACAGGCCGGAAAAAAATAACCGGATTCAGATAATTCACATCGAAGCCACGATGGCCGGTGCTGTCTTCGTTGATCCAGATCACCGCCTCATAAAGACCAAGCTGCAGGCGCCTATTCACAGCGTAATTCAGAAAATGAAACGTTCCGTATTTTTTCTGAAAACCAATGTTGCCACCATGCGGTACTTTCAAATCCTGAAACTGCGCATACATGATGCTGTACTTCAGTTTCCACGCTTCTACATTGAGTTTCAGATAGGGATAATTGAATGCATAATCGGACAACAGCAATGAACGATACCCATCGCCGTAAAAGTTTTTTCCGTGACCCGCCTGAATATTCAGAAACTTAGACGGCGCCCAGGAAATATGTCCGCTGGAATATCCGTAATCAAAACCGCTGCTGTAAAAACTGCGCGCCATGCCCTGCCCCGGCACTACACGCGTGTTTCGGATGCGTTCATCTATATAATCAACAAAGGTTGCCTGGTTTTCGTAAAAAGAAGTGAAGAACGAAAACTTTTTCCCAATGCTGCCTTGTGCCTGCACGCCGCGCGTATTGACAAAACGCAGGTCTTCAATTGCAGAAAAATCTTTTCCGGGTTCAAACGCAAAAACCGGATCAATATCGAGATAAAAATCATCGGTGCGGACTTGAAAAAAATGCTCATTGAATGCCTTGCGGAACAACCAGCTGCCAAATTTCCGCTGTGCTGGATTGCTGAACAGTTGAGCGCTGCGTGATGAATCCAGATCAAAAACTTTTCTCACATCAGCTTCAACAAATGGTTTTATGCTGGTGTGAAAAGATGTATCAGGTGAATAGATTGCTTCTTCGATATCTGCGCTGAAAGCTGTGTTCATGGGTAACATGAGTTGCTGTGCCTGTGCAGAAAAACAGACCGGCAAAAATGCAAATAATATTATTGCTTTGAATAAGCTCATCAAAAAATATTGTCGCAAAGATAATGAGTTCAGAGAAATACCGCTGGGCTGAAATTTCTTACTCAGCAACACGGCTTTCCGGTTTCAACAGAGCGAGGTTTACCAGTAACTTTTGCAGAAAGCCGGCGAGCCCATTTTGTAACAGGAATAAGATACCACGCCGTTGCAATGATGGTTAAAACAAACAACAGCTGCAAAATTCCGATATGCTGCAAAAGGAATGATAAAACAATAAAAACGACACTGGTGAATGAAATCATTAAAGTGGCCTGCGGATGCGTGTATCCGAGATCGAGCAGCTTGTGGTGGAGATGACCGCGATCGGCTTTAAAAGGAGACTTTCTGCGCATAATGCGAGCCGACATTACCCGGATGGTATCGTAAATCGGAATAAATAATATGCCAATAGCCACAGCAGGTGCAGAGCTTACATGATGTTCAATAAGAGGAGAGCGGTTTAATTCAATAAAGCGTATCGTTGCAATGGCTATCACAAAACCAATAAGCAAGGAGCCGGTATCGCCCATGAAAATTTTGTTTTTACCATTGGACAGGTTATATCTCAAAAAGCCAATGAGAGAACCGGCAAGCGAAAAGCACATGATGGCATAGACATAATCGCCGGCCAATGCAAACCACGTCCCAAAAGTAACTGCTGCAATATTTCCAAGCGAACCAGCCAGCCCATCAATGCCATCACATAAATTAAAAGCATTGATAATGGCAATGACGACAAAAAATGAAAATACAATACTGGCCCAATAAGGAATTTCATTGATGCCAAACAATCCCTGAAAATCACTGATATAAATATTTCCAAGAAAAACAACCAGCAATGTGGCAAATATCTGCGCAATGAATTTTTTGATTGGAGCCAACACAAATATATCATCTTTCATACCCATGAGAAAAATGACAAGACAACCCGCTGCTATAAACGGACGTTCGGGCAACGCAGTCTGACCAGAAAAAACAAGGTATGAAAATTTAAAACCGGCAAAAATGGCCAGACCGCCCAGGGTGGGCGTTGCAATTTTATGTACCGATCTTTCGTTGGGTTCCTCATAAAGTTTTTTCGCATTGGCCAATGACACAATGGCCGGGATGGTGGACCAGGTGGCAATTAAGGCAATGGAAAATGAAATAATCAGCATCAAATAAAGAGGCACTGAATAAATGTCGAATTCGACTGAATTCATTAATGTACTATACATCGGCTACTACTTATTAAAAGAAATTCTTGTTCTGTAATACTTTACTTACTTGAAAGCGTGCAAAAGTAATACTTTTTCGTCTGCAAAAAAAATAATTTTTCCCCAAATGTGAATGTACATCAGATATACACATATATTGATGATTTATATTTATAGTTATAATGGCATGTTTAAGAGACGAAAATAACTATAATCAATATATGCAGCTGCTTTCTATACATAATAACAGCTGAATTCCGTTATTCGAAAATGTAAAATTTCAACATGAACGAATGAATATTTCATAAATAATCCGTGCATTACATATTCCTTGATTCGACCTCTACGAGGTCGCTGTTATCATATTTCCTCTCACCCGGCATTGCATGCCGGGCTATTTTTGTTTGACCTCTACGAGGTCCGCAACTCAACCCTTTCCTTTCGGCCACTACGAGGTCAAGGCCAGATCCTCATTGCGCGGCGAATGAAATTTCTCACCCGCAGGCCGTAGCTCCTGATGCGGCCGCGCAAACGATCCGTGGAGCGGATCGAACAAAAATAACCCTCGGCGCAGCCGGGGGTAAAAGACACACACTCCTCTCCCCGACCCGCCTCGGGTGGGTCGAATCCACACCACCATTCGACCTCTGCGACGTCAAGATTATATCCGCATTAAGCGGCGAAGAACCGTTTTTGTATGATGACCCGGAAACTTTATGAGAAGAACAAATTACATATATTTTTTGATGGAAATAACAGCTTCAATCATTCTCAAACCCCTATAAATTCACAACTAATTTAATTGTCTACATATGATACGTATGGACATATATAACTGTTTGTCAGCTATTTATTAATTAACATTCTGTACATTTGCTTTCTTGATATCATAAAAGAATAATTATCATTAAAGTGATTTCCGGAAATGAATAATTACGCAAAAATAAAATCTCTTGTTGCCGCTATCCGAAAAATAGCCCGGAATGCTGCATACAGCACGTCCACCATTCTTCTGATTGTAATATCATCTGCATTGCACGCTGCAGATATAAATACAGCCGGAACAGGCAACTGGAGCAGTCGTAGCTCATGGAGTCAGGTGGCCGGCACCGGTACAATATCCTACACGGCCGGATCAACCGATGTAACCGGCACAGGGACTGCGTTTACAACTGAACTTACCGTTGGCGACATTATTTACACAACCCAACCAAATGGATTGTCCATTGCAATTGCAAGCATTACCGACAACAATCACCTGACTTTGGTCTCAGCTCCCTATACCAGTTCTGGACAGCGAAGCTACACAGTAAGCCGAACACCCGTTGCCAGCGATGATGTTCATATTATTGGAGGATATACAATTACTGTTGACATCTCAAATGCTTATTGCTCCTCGATTTCAATAGGAAACGGAGGAAATAAAGAATGCACACTGGCATTTAATGCTAATTCTCAACTGTCGGTAAGCTCTTCTGTAACTCTGAATACAACGAAGAATAATAAAACCATTTTGCTCGATATGACCAACGGCGGCACACTCATCTGTGCATCGCTTGCTGTGCCGTCTACAGGTGGTATTCAAAAATTCACTGCTGGCAGCGGCACTATAATTCTGACCGCAGGCAACACCATTCCAGCCGCGGTTTTTACCACATTCAACAACCTGACTTTGCAGGCCGGAACCAC
>DAOPKE010000042.1:0-23147 GCA_035390965.1 Bacteroidales bacterium
TCGGAAATGTTGTCAACGCATTAAAAGTTGATATCACGCTGCAGCCGGGCGAATCGAAGGATATTGTTTTCACACTCGGCGTGATTGAAAAAACAAAATTCGATGCACTGAAAAAAGAGCGCTCGGAAAAATACCATTCAGTTTCGGCTGTAGATGCGGCTTTCGAAAAAATGAATGCGGCGTGGGAGCAGTATTTCGCCCATACCTCGGCAGAAACACCGGATAAAAATCTGAACATTTTTCTGAAATACTGGATGCCCTATCAGGCCATCACTGCCTTCAACGTAGGTCGTGTGGCCAGTTTCTACTACTGGGGCATCGGACGTGGCTTCGGATTCCGCGACACAGCGCAGGATACCATTGCGGTTACCATTTCAAATTCAGAAAAAGCAAAGGAAAGAATTCTGCTCCTTTCGCGCCAGATGCGCACCGACGGAAAAGTGTACCATCATTTTCATGGCGATGGTGAGGGCGAATTCACACAGCATTGCGATGATCCGCTCTGGTACATGCTTGCAGTGACCGAGTACATAAAAGAAAGTGGTGACCTCGACATTCTGGAAAACGTACAACCCTTTATTGAAGCCGGAAAAGAAGGAACTGTTCTTGAACACATGTTTGCCGTTGTGCAGTATGCAAAAAACAATCTCGGTGTTCATGGCTTACCTGTTTTTGGTCGCGGAGACTGGAACGACACACTCGATTATATCGGCGGAGATGAAGGCGGAGAAAGCGTTTGGGGCGGCATGTTCTATGCAGCCATGCTTAAATTATTCATGGATCTGCTCGAACATATCGGCATGACAAAAGAACGCGAAGATGTTTCGTTTGTTCGCAAAAAACTGATGGCTTCGATCGAAGAACACTGCTGGGACGGCGAATGGTATATTCGCGCCTTTGGCGGCAAAGGAAACAAAGTCGGCTCGAAAGAAAACTACTACGGAAAAATATTTCTTAATACACAGATCTGGCCGGTACTGGCCGGATTCAAGAATCACAACCGGCTCATCATGGCGATGGACAGCGTGAAGAAACATCTTGATTCACCCGAAGGTCCGAAAAAATGCACGCCGGCATGGAAAGAAATCGATCCGAACATCGGACTGGTGACACGTTGCGTGTGGGGTAAAAAAGAAAACGGCGCAGTATTTTGTCACCCGACATCGTGGGTTATACAAGCTGAAACAATGTTGCAGCGCGGAAATCAGGCATATGAATATCTGAAGAAAATGTTGCCAGATCGCATCGACAGTGATGTGTTCGTGGCAGAACCATACGTTTTCTCGCAATACATCACCAGCAACGAACATTCCGAACCCGGCCGTGCAAGCCATTCCTGGCAGACAGGTTCGGCCGCATGGATGTTTCGCGTGAGCTTCGATTACGTGCTTGGAATCCGGCCGACATACAACGGGTTAATGATTGACCCTGTCATTCCGTCGCACTGGGACACATTTACGGCAAGCAGGAAATTTCGGGGCACACAATATAATATCACGGTTGAAAATCCTTCACATGTTGAATGTGGTGTAAAAGAGGTGCACATCAATGGAAGCAGAATTGATGGAAACGTGCTGCCAGTGAGCGAAACCGAAGTTTGCAATGTAAAAGTAATCATGGGATAATATGAAAAGACATCCGCAAAATCCGATTCTCACACGCGAAAATATTCCGGATATTCATCCGCAACTGGTGGATGCAACTTCGGTTTTCAATCCGGGTGCAATATATTTCAAAGGAAAATATTTGCTCATGCTTCGTGTACAAAGCAGATCCAGAGAGACTTTTATGGTAATGGCCGAAAGTCCGGATGGAATAAATTTTTCTGTAGAAAATAAAATAGTTCATTTCAGAGGCATTGAAAACATAAAGGAAAAAATCTATCACATCTATGACGCACGCATTTCAAACATCGATGGACAATATTACATCATGTTTGCGATGGACATGGATGGTGGCTGCCAGCTTGGGCTTGGGACCACAAAAGATTTTAAGGAATTTGATTTTATCGGCATTGTTTCCGACGACGATATCCGTAACGGCGTATTGTTTCCTGAAAAAATCAACGGGAAATTCATGCGCATGGACAGGCCCAACAAGGCGCGGCACAGCAACGGAACAACATCAGGAAGCGTTATCTGGATATCCGAATCAGATGATATGCTGCATTGGCAACCCGTTGCACCGCTGATTGAAGGCCGTTTTCACTATTGGGATGAATTCATCGGATCGGGACCACCGCCGGTAAAGACGCGCCAGGGATGGCTTCACATCTATCACGGCGTTGCCGGACATTTCGGAAGCTCCAACATTTATCAGGCAGGTGTGATGTTGCTTGACCTGAACAATCCGGCAAAAGTACTGTCGCGCAGCTGGTGCAATATACTCGAACCACGCGAGCTGTACGAACTCACGGGCCAGGTGCCGAATGTGGTTTTCCCCTGCGGTATAATTGTAAAGGAATATGATTCCGACGGTTTTGCAAAAGACGACAGCGAAGTGTTTGTTTATTACGGTGCCGCCGATACCTGTGTCGGGCTGGCCGTTTCAACGATTCATGAACTGATTTCCCTCACCCAACAATAGTACAGAATGAATTTATCAACCATAGACTGGTCCATTGTTCTCATCTTCCTTGCGTTGATGATTGCGATGGTATTGTTCAGTAAAAATCTGGTGAAAAGTGTTTCCGATTTCCTCGCTACAGGCCGCACCGGCGGACGGTATATTATTTCGATGTTTCACGGAACCGCCGCTTTGGGCGCCATTACTGTGATTGGTGCACTCGAACAAAACTACAGCGCCGGATTCAATTCGCGCTGGTGGGAAATGCCTACCGCTGTAATCCTGGTCGCCATCAGCGTTACAGGATGGGTTGTGTATCGCTTCCGTCGGACAAAAGCTTTAACGATGGCGCAGTTTTTCGAAATGCGCTACAGCAGAGCGTTTCGCATCTTTGCCGGATTTCTCGCTTTTCTGTCGGGCGTCTTCAATATGATTATTTTCCCTTCGGTGAGTGCCCGCTTTTTCATTTATTTCTGCGGCATTCCCGAAATCGGCGAAGTGTTTGGAATATCGCTCACCTTCGTTGCCGTCACCGGCGCTATGGTGCTCATCCCGCTATATTTCATATTTACAGGCGGTCACATCGCGGTTATGTTCACTGATTTTATTCAAGGTGTTTTTGTAAACATTGTTTTTGTTGTCGTTGTAATCCTGCTGCTGGTGCAGGTTGACTGGGGTCACATATCCGAAGCAGTTAATTCTGCTCCATCCGGACAATCGCTCATCAATCCGTTCGATGCAGATAAGGTGCAGGATTTCAACCCCTGGTATTTTTTCATTGGTATGTTTGGATTGATCTATACCAAACTGTCATGGCAGGGTAATTCATCGTTCAACATAGCGGCCAAAAGCGCACACGAAGCACGGATGGCCGATGTGCTCACCAACTGGCGGCTGGTCCCGCAATGGGGATTGTTCCTTGTTTTTGTTCCGGTGGTTGCCTATACCATATTTAATCATGCAGATTTCAACAGCGTTGCAGCATCGATTAATGCTACACTCACGAATGTAGGAACTGTTGCCGAACAAAGTCAGTTACGTGTACCAATGGCGTTGAACTATCTTCTTCCGATAGGACTGAAAGGCGCATTTGTCGCCATTATGCTGGCAGCAGCCGTAACCTGTCACAACACTTACATGCACTCATGGGGAAGCATTTTTGTTCAGGACTGCATCATGCCGTTGCGTAAAAAACCTTTTGAACCCAAACAGCATCTCAAATATCTGAAGCTCTCCATTCTCGGAGTCGGCATTACCATTTTCTTTCTGAGCATTTTATTTCAGCAGCCCGATAAAGTCTTCTTGTTTTTAAATGTATCGGGTGCCATTTTCGTTGGCGGATCAGGCGCAGTCATCATTGGCGGATTGTATTGGAAACGCGGCACTACAGCTGCTGCCTGGGCTGCCATGATTACCGGCGCACTCACGGCGACCATAAACATAGTTCTGAAATCAGTCATTGAAGATTATCCGATCAATGGACAGTGGGGCTGGTTTATGGCCATGATAGCGGCTTCGGTGGTGTACATAGTGGTGTCATTACTTACGCCAAAACCCAAATTGAATATGGATAAGCTGCTGCACCGCGGCGAATTCTCCGATCATGCAAAAGAAAAAACCGGTGGCGAAACACCTTCGAAAGGTTGGAAAGTGATGGCCTGGACTAAGGAATTTACTCGGGGCGATAAAATTATCTATGCCGTTACCATCGGCTGGACATTGCTCTGGGTGCTGGTTTTCATAGCAGGGACCATTTACAATTTTGTTGTTGAGCCCATCGAAAACAGCACATGGATGCAGTTCTGGAAGATTTACACGTACATATTCCTTGGCGTTTCGATCATTGTGACCATCTGGTTCACCATCGGTGGAATCAAAAATCTGCGTGAAATGATTTCGGCGCTGCGCCACAATCTGCGCGATCACAGCGATGATGGGTTTGTGAAAAAAGAAGAATGATGGATTGCTGTCCGACAGATTCCCCGCGGCAATAGCTCCGTTAAAGTCTGTTCTACTGTCTATCCTTCGACTCCGCTCAGGATGACAGATGCAGGGATCAGGATGACAGCAGGGTACAGGGAAACAAAAAAGAAAAAGAATTAAATGAAGTTCGGTAAAATGAAAATGAAATTCAATATAATCTTACTAATCACCGCGGGGATCCTGCTTTCCTGCAATCATTCACAAGAATCAAAAAAAATGAAACCACTCCAGGACGATCTGAAAGCTTTGATGCAGGAACCGAAAAGTTATGTCTGTTATCGCTCTGACGGAGCATTAAGCATTGATGGCATGCCGGATGAACAATCGTGGAACAAAGCGGAATGGACTGATTTGTTTGTTGACATTGAAGGCGATGCAAAACCAAAACCCGCACAGAACACCCGCGTGAAAATGCTTTGGGATAATGACTATCTCTACATTCTGGCCGAACTGGAAGAGACAAATATCTGGGCATATCTGGAAAAACACGATGAAGTTGTGTACTATGACAATGATTTTGAAATATTCATTGATCCGGATAATGATGCAAAAAATTATTTCGAATACGAAGTGAATGCAAAAGGAACTGTTTTCGATTTATTTCTCCCCCACCCCTACCGGCATTCGTCCTTCGCGCTCCACAACTGGGATTTCAAAGGAATCAAAAAAGCAATAAAAATTGACGGAACCCTGAATGACGGATCAGACAAGGATTTGAAATGGACCGTAGAACTTGCCATTCCATTCACCGATTTGTCTTTCGGCCTTGACAGCGGCAAACCGAATGTCGATACACCATGGCGTATTAATTTTTCACGCGTCGAATGGGATACAAAATGGGAAAACGGAAAATATGTGAAGGCTACAAATGCTGATGGAAAGCCACTTCCGGAGCACAACTGGGTGTGGTCGCCCGTGGGCGCCATCAGCATGCACATGCCTGAGCGCTATGGCTATCTGAAATTTTCAGAAAAAATGGTCGGTTCAGATAAAGAAACATTCAGTCTTTCCGAAACAGAAAAACTGAAAAGCGTCCTCTGGGCAGTGTTTTACAGAGAAAAGAAATATTCTGAGAAAAAGAAAAAATTCTCGGATAAGATTTCTGATCTCGGATCCGATATCAAATCGCTTTACGACAATAAAAAGTATAAACTCTCGATTTCGGCTTCAGATCACACGTTCGAAGCAACGCTCATCAGTAGTGACAAAAAAATGAAGCTGTTTATTACGCAGGAAGGGACGGTGGTGCGAAGTTTATGATACGGTAGTGCGTACTTTATAAACTTCGCACTACTTTTACAATAATCGCTTCACCGCAGCCACTTTTTCTTTCGAAGTCATCTGAATCACGCTGTCGCGAATTGGATTATCGCTCAGCAAAACTTTATCATGATTATAAGTACTTGCCGAATCGCGGTTAACCGAGCCGCTCATGTGAAATTCATGCGCGCCGGTTTCTTTCAGCTGAACAATATTATCTGCATTCACACCGCTGCCAGGCATAATGATGATGCGGTCGCCGGCCTGCTTCACCAATTGCGAAATCAGATCACGTCCTTCGAATGCAGTGTTTTTCTGACCACTTGTCAGCAGGCGCTGACAGCCGGCTTCAATAATATCTTCGAGCCCCTGCAACGGATCTCGGCACACATCAAAAGCACGGTGAAAAGTCACACTCAGCGGTGAAGCAAGCTCCACGATCAGCTCTGTAATTTCTTTGTCAATGTTTCCATCAGGCAACAGAAAACCGCACACAATGCCGGCTGCACCACTTTGTTTGGCGAATTCAATGTCGCGGCAAATCTCATTCATCTCCGACTTGCTGTAAACAAAATCACCAGACCGCGGGCGGATAAGAACATGCACCGGCACACTGCTTTCACTGATGGCCGCCTGAATCAATCCGGCAGAAGGGGTCGTACCGCCACAGAATAAATTACTGCAAAGCTCAATACGGTCAGCTCCGCCCTCAATGGCAGACTCAAGCGATTCGAGCGATGTAACTACAACTTCCAACCGATAGTTTTTCATAACTAAAATATTTTTCTGTTATACGCATTCAACAACATAGCAGCTGTATTGATGTGATAGCCGCTGAAATGATAATAAACAGCGTTTTCCGAAATAAATAAAACTTCCGGATATGATAATTCTTTGCCCGAGGAAATTTTCAATTGCTCAGCAAACTGGCCTTTTAAATCCGAAAGCCAGACAACATTGTCAGGCAATCCGGGCCACAATTTCATATCGAATGAAGCTGCTGGTTTTTCTTTTGGAAGTACCAGAAAAATATTTCTGTTCAGCTTGTCAAAATCAGTTTTGCTTTGTGTCAACTCTGTCAGAAAGTGCTTGCCAGGCTCAGTTGAGGGGTCTATCAAAGCAATAATGTTACTGGAACTATTCGATATTGCATTGAAAGAAATTACAGAATCTTTATTCAGATATTTCATTTCAAAATCACCTTTGAATTGAAAAAGAGATTCCGGGAAAACTGCTGATTCCTGCTGATAAAGTCTGATTCGGACCGTATCACTTTTTTCGGGAATATGCAAAAAACTCCAGTTTGTCAGCACACTCCCGTCGGGAAGACGGTTCCCTGTCATAATTCTGTAAACACCTGGCTCCAGTTGCATGTTAACCGGAAACACATCCATGCTTTCGTCATATTCATAATCAAGTGTCTGAAAACGGCCATCAATCAGGCGCGCAATGGTATAACTGGTATAATACTTTGGCGTAAAACCAACATTAAATATATGCACAGGTACCTTCTCAACATCAGGTGCAGCCGCACTTCTGAACACCGATATCCATTTGTCTTTGCTGTAATACTGCGGAATATAGGTTGCAGGTTCCAATCGCGCAGGAATTCCGAAACTGCGGCAACAAGCCACAAAAAACACATTACGCGAATAAGCATCGGCTGCTCGCAATTTCATAACACTGCCCGGAAACAAGGTCACACCATAATAATTGTTTTCGGTATCCAGTTTAATGTTGCTGTTTATCCACGCCATTAGGTTTTCAGGATTTTTTTTGAACGACTTTATTTCCTTTTTACTGAAACTGTTTTGAAGTTCGCTGCGCCATGAGCTCAGCAGCTCGCGCCCGATGCGGGGACTCAGTACATATTTCGTATAAATATCTTCCGGACAATTGTTGCACGAAAATCTTTCAGCGTTCATCAAATGATTCAATAAAATATCCGCCCGGGTATCGCGCAAATCTTTTTCGCTGATCACAGAAAGCAGTTCCGCAGCGGTTTCTTTGTTGTCAGCACGATTATAAAACGATGCAATTTCGGAATAATTACCACGGCTTTTCAAAATAAAATTCACCATCGCTTCACCGTAACGATCATTTTTATATTGCTCACGCAACGAAACGGTATCGGGGAAAGTGACTTCGTAAGCGGCTCTGATGACATCTTCCTCTTTCAAACGGCGATCGTTTTCTTCTTTTTTTGAAGTGGTTGGTGTTACTGTTTTACCCAACGAAGGTGGTAAAATCTGAAAAGCAAACACAGAACTGTCCTGTTGAATTTCATAAGGATCGAAAATGATTTCGAGCACCGATTCCTGTTCAGATGGAAACAATTTCCATGTGAAATCTTTCCCATCATTCACCCAAATCATCAGATCTCCGAAAGCTGTTTCAATGCTGCATCGGCCATCATTGCCGGTTTTCAGCGAAGCAAAAGTAAAAAACTCAGAATAGTTGTACACCTGAAAATCAACCATTATTCCCTCTATGGGTTTTCCTTGTGCATCCACAACCTTCACGACGGCTTGCTTAGATGGTGCATAATTCGACAATAAATTGAGTTTCGAATACAAAGGTTTCTGCACCAAAGTTTTTTCGGGACCATTGTATTGTCCGAATGTGTTTGTATGCACCATAATGGCTCTGGTAGCGGGCCCCGAGAACCAGCCCATATTGAGTTCCGGATCGGGTTCGCAGGCGCCCATGAAATACCATTTCCCATCAACCCAAACTTCAACCCATGCATGATTGTCGTCGGTGTGCGCCCAGCGCGGCGTGTACACTTGTCGTGCAGGAATTCCGATGCTGCGCATGGCTGCAACCGTAAAAGTACTTTCTTCGCCGCAGCGGCCATAAGCGGTTTTGATGGTTGCCAGCGGCGATGATGTACGCTCATCGGTTGAACGATAGGCCACTTTTTCGTGACACCAGTGATTGACTTCGAGTGCAGCATCGTACATGTTCATGCCTTGTACACGTTCTTTCAACTCAGGCAGGAACACAGCCCGCGCTTCATCTGGATTTTCATTATTCACACGAAAAGGCAAAACAAAATGCATAAATACTTCTGCTGGGATCGATTTACCCCATGAAAACTCGCTTCTGGTTCGCAAAGCCAGTTGCGCCATGGATTTGAAATATTCAGGACTTAAATTCGCAATATCGCTCAAAGGCGCATAGGCAATCAGAAATTTAGTAGCTTCGGCCAGTTCTGGTGTTTCCGCTTTTTCAACAACCGCAAACAAATCCGGAAGTCGCGCTCCAAATGTAGCTTTTCGATCACTGAACAATTTGTTCATGTTCTCATACGCAACCTTATCCTTCATCAGCACCTGCGAAAACAAAGGCGCAGCGCCGATTGTAATTCCCCAAACCGCAACAAATAAAAGAAGACTCTTCATATAGTTTATTTACTCTACAATAATTTCATCCAAAAACAACCATGTCTTTCCTCCTGCACCCGGGTGCCAGTCGGGGTTTTGGCGCATTGCACTGCAATATACTTTTACAAACTTCACTTTCTGTACTTTGAAAGAAACCATCAAATCCTGAACAGAAGTAGCTGCATCGGTCTGTGGAACATTGTTTTCAACTTCGCCCACTTTTTTCCAATCCGCTGCATCAGCCGATACAAAAACTTCCAGTTTCAGCGGATGATAAATCCATGCCCCCGTGCTTTGCAGCGAGCCAACACTTACTTTGCTGATTTTTGTTTTTGCACCGAGGTTAACGATGGCTTCGAAATCAATTCCTTCGTAGCCCTGCCAGAGGTTGTCGCGATAGGAGTATGTACCACGCAGTCCGTCGGTCATGTTGGTATCTCCACCGGCCACATATTTTTTATGGAACGGATAAGTGATAGTATATTCTTTCCCAAGCGCTTTATGCCAGCAAACTTTTCTCGATTCCACAGCAGTTTTTCCCGAACCTTCGCGCATAGCCGCAACCTTAATCTCAGCGCTGGTTTTCATAACAACCGGTACGGTATATTTTACCGAATTGAAATCAGGATCACTGCCATCGGTGGTATAATACATGGTCAGACCCGGCTGCCCGTGCTCAACAACAGCAACAAATGCATTCTGTGCTTTATCAAATGAGGTGGTCAATTTTATCGGATCGCGCTCGTAGCCATATTGTACATTCATCTGATCGAGACGTTTATAATGGACGGCTAAGCGATCATGAAATTCCTTGAAATTTCTTCCAGTGGGGTCGGACCACATGACCTCGCAAAGAGCACACAGACGCGGAAACACACGGCTGTCAATCACTTCCTGCGGTGCCGTTTCGGTCCACATGCAGCATTCGACACCTATAATATGATGACGTTTGTCGGCGGGCAAATCAGCAGGAACCGGTTCAAAAGAATACACATGTTCGAGATTTGTGCTGGTGGTGCTGTAATCGAAATAACAATGACTGGTAGGCGACATGATAGCATCGTGTCCCTGCATGGCCGCTTCCATGCCGCCTTCCATGCCCCGCCACGACTGCACCGTTGCCGACGGGGCCAGTCCGCCTTCAAGAATTTCGTCCCAGCCAATTAACTGGCGTCCGTGTGCATTCAGAAATTTTTCAATCCGCTGATTAAAATATCCCTGAAGTTCTTCTTCCGATTTTATGTTTTCGGACTTCATGCGCGCCTGACATTTCGGACAGGCTTCCCAACGCACTTTCGGAGCTTCGTCGCCACCAATATGAATGTATTTTGATGGAAACAAATCCATCACTTCAGTAAGGACATCCTGCAGAAAAATAAAAACCGAATCATTGCCTGCGCAATAAATATCATTAAATACACCCCAGCGCTTTTCAACTTCAAAAGGTCCGCCGGTACAGGATAATTGCGGATATGCAGCCAGGGCCGCAACACTATGGCCCGGCATTTCAATTTCGGGGATCACTGTAATATAGCGTTCGGCCGCATAGGCAACTACTTCGCGGATCTGATCCTGCGTGTAAAAACCGCCATAGACACTGCCATCGTCTTCTTTGCGCCAGGCGCCCACTTTCGTCAGCTCCGGATATTTTTTTATTTCAATCCGCCACCCCTGATCTTCGGTCAGATGCCAATGAAAAACATTCATTTTATGATAGGCCAGTAAATCGATGTAGCGTTTTACAAATTCCACATCCATAAAATGGCGACAACAATCCAGATTCATTCCACGCCACGAAAACCGGGGTTTATCAGAGATTTTCGCACATGGCAATTTTATCGATGCAATATCAATGTTTTTCTCATATCCAAAACCAACAGGCATCATCTGACGCAAAGTCTGGAAAGCATAAAATATTCCTGTCTCCGTCATTGCAATGATTTTTATTTCATTGCCACTGACTACCAAATGATAACCTTCGGAACCGCACCACTTAGCCGAATCATCACGTAAAACAGAAATATACCTGATGTTTTTATGTCGCACCGAATCAAATTGCAAAGCGACACCAGTTGATGTAAACAGCTGATTTACAAACAAATGCGATGTTCGCAAAATTCCAGGACTTGTTTCGGCAAGCATGCGAACACTTGCATCAAAATTAAAAACTCCGGAACCAACAGAAATACTCAATGGCTTGGGAATAAGGTTAACATTCTGATTCTGTGCTGATAAAACAGTTATCAAAGAGAAGAATCCAACGAAGAATCCAAATTTTTTCATACTGGGGGGGATATCTGAATTTATAAACAAAGTTTAAAAAAAAATACAATATGACGGCCATCTTTTATTTCATTTACCGCAATTTACACCAAAGGGATTGATTTTGGCAACCGGCAATTTTTTTAAAGTATTATTTATGGATTCTTATTTTCGTATCATCATTGATAACATCATATATTTCAACAATATCTGCGTTTTTCAATGAGATGCAGCCCAACGTCCAGTTTTTATGCTGATCTATCCATTGGTCCTTCCCTTCAGGCACACCATGAATGCCCACTTCGCCCCCAATGGTGGCATCTTGCGGAATTTCACCTTCATCTTTTGCTCTTTTAAATTTCTTCCATGAGTCTTTATTGGGGTAATCGAGCCAGATAAAACGAGTCCAATTCCGGTGCGGATATTTGTCTCTTATACCAAAAACTCCCTCCGGGGTACAACCATCGCCTTCCATACGCTTGTCATTCACCGGATCGGGCCCCAGCACTACCGGATAGCTTTTGAGGATTTCCTGATTATATTTTACATAGAGAGTGTATTTGCTTTTAGAAATAACGATTTGAATATCTTTCTTGTCAATATTCTTTTCATCAAGAACCTGACTAAGCGGAAGAGTATAATTAATATACCTGGTCTCTTCTTTTTTCTCATCACCTGAACAGGAAATAAGCAAAACAGCAACAATAATAAAAAGTACTTTCATCTGTTTCAATCTTTCTGCTAAAATAACGATTAATCATACACAATAATATTGCATACCTTTGAATTAATATAAAAATGCAAACTTACAAACACAATCGTTTACCATTTTTAGAAACCATCCGGGTCGTTGATGGTATAATTGAATATTCTGACTATCATATAGAAAGAATGCGTCAGACCTGCTTATTTCATTACCATGAATTTGGTTTGGAGAAAATACTTGACAATTTGAGACTTCCTGAAAATGGAATATTAAAACTCAATATTTGGTACAACCAACACGAAAAAGAAATCAAAATTTCCGAATATGTACCGACTTCAATAAAAAAAATCGAACTGATAGAATGTGATCCCGATTTTAATTATTCATTCAAATATTCCGACCGCAGCTATCTGAACAATCTTCTTAAATCCGCTTCCGGAGCTGATGAGATAATCATTGTCAAAAATGGAATGATCACCGATACATCCAAAGCCAATATTGTTTTCGAGAAAAACGGAAAATTCTATACACCCGATACTTTTTTGCTGAATGGGACCATGAGGCAATATTTACTCGGATCGGGAAAAATTACAGAAGCCTCCATCTATGCTGAAAATATTTTCGACTACGAAAAAATGTACTTTATCAATGCATTGAATCCGTTGGGGAAAACACCGGTTTTTAATGGCCGCATTTTATAGCGTTTCAATGTAAAATTCAAATGTTTACGAAATGTAAATGTGTGAAATATTCAACTAAATTGAATATTTTTGTTGTAGCATTTTTCTAAATTCCCACCATGAAAAAACTATTTACACTCATTGCATTCGTGTTTTCGTGCACGATATTGTCAGCGCAAAGTATCACTGTTACTTCACCAAATGGCGGCGAAGTGTTGCCTGGCTGTACTATTAAAACCATTACCTGGACTTCGTCGGGAACTACGAATTATTATTCGATCGATTATTCCACCGACAACGGAAACACGTGGACATCGATTACCAGTTTCTACAATACAGTGTCAGGGACTTACAACTGGACAGTACCGAACACGTCATCGGGAATATGCCTCATCAGAATTGTTGACTCAAACAACTCATCGATTTTCGATATCAGCGATGCTGTTTTTACAGTCACATCCCCATTGACGGTAAATGCACCAAACGGTGGTGAATCGTGGCAGGCAGGAACCTCGAAGAGCATTCAGTTCAATGCCAGCGGCACCTCAAATTATTACGATATTTATTATTCGACCAACGCCGGGGCCAACTGGACATCCGTTGCAACCAACACCTACAATGTGTCCGGTACATACAACTGGAATGTTCCCAACACGCCTTCGACCAACTGTCTGGTGAAAATCAGCGATCACTCAAACACCTGTATGACCGACATCAGCAATGGATTGTTTACCATTACAGCTGCTGCATCATCTGTTACAGTAACATCGCCAAACGGTGGCGAAACCTGGTATGTGGGTCAGTCAAAAAATATTACCTGGACAGCTTCGAACACCACCAATTATTATAACATCGATTATTCGACCGACAATGGAACCACCTGGACATCGCTTGCAAGCTCATATTACGCGGTGACCGGAACTTTTCCGTGGACCGTTCCAAACACCCCGTCAACCAATTGCATTGTGCGTGTGACCGATGCAAACAATCTGCCGGTGACCGATCAGAGCAACGCTGTATTTACCATTGCAGCTCCATTCATCACAGTTGTTTCGCCTAACGGCGGCGAAAGTTACGAATCGTGTTACGGACAATACATCAATTTTCAGTGTGGCGGCACGTCGAGTTATTACAAAATAGAATATTCAACCAACAACGGAACCAGCTGGACAACCATCAATTCATCGTATTATGCAACAGGATCCAATGTTTCATTTTTATGGAGCACCATTCCACAAAACAGCTCTGCCAACTGCCTTGTTAGGGTTACTGATGCCAACAAAGCCACGGTGCTCGATCAAAGCGATGCTACATTTACCATTGTTCCTAATGTAGAAATCATTGTCACCAGCCCCAATGGAGGCGAATCGTGGGAAGTAGGAACATCCAGAATAATTACATGGGTGGCTGCACCAACTTCAACACGGTTTAATGTTTATTATTCGGTAAACAGCGGTGCAAGCTGGACATACATTAATAATACGTATTCAACAAGTCTCAGCTGGACTGTTCCCGACAATGAATCTACAACCGCTTTAATTAAAGTTGTTGACTACAACAACAGTTGTATCAATGATGTAAGTAATACGGTTTTCACCATTGCGCCGCCGACGCCGGTCATCACTGTAACCAGCCCCAACACCAATGTTACGTGGTATCAGGGAAACAGCAATACCATTTCATGGACATCGCAATATGTTGAATCGCCTTTTGTCACCATCGAATATTCAAGCGACAACGGAAGCAGCTGGAACACCATCGCTGCTGTGACAGAAAACGACGGATCGTATTCATGGTTGATTCCGACAGTTGTCAGCAGTCAATGCCTCGTACGGGTTTCAGAGTATTTGAATCCTGTGGTGTTTGATGTCAGCAACACATCATTCAATATAGCAGCACCCTTTATTACTGTTACATCGCCCAATGGCGGAAACATTTTCGGTGGATGCGATGCGCACACCATCACCTACACCAAAGGCGGAATCAGCAGCAATGTGAAAATAGAGTACTCGCCTGATAACGGTGCAACCTGGGTGAATATCGTTTCGAGCACTTCTGCATCAGGATCCTATAACTGGAGTATTGTGGCTAATATTGCTTCAACACAGTGTCTCATCCGGGTATCGGATGCTGCTAATGCCACGGTAAATGATGTCAGCAATGCCGTTTTCACGATTGAGAAAAACGATGATATTTTTGTCACCTCGCCCAACGGTGGAGAATCTTTCGAAGTCGGAGCACAATATACAGTCAGTTGGGCAGCTGCTTCAGGGCACTCTCAGTTTTCAGTATATTATTCCTACGATAACGGAACAAGCTGGAGTACACTGTATTCAAGCATCTATTCAACTTCGTTTTCGTGGACCGTTCCCAATACCCCATCGGCAAACTGCCTGATAAAAGTGGTCGATTATAACAACAGCTGCATTTATGATGTTTCGAATGCCAATTTCAGCATCGAACCGCCGCAGGCAATAATAACTGTCACCAGTCCAAATACCGCACAAACACTGTATGTAGCAAATTCGCATACCATCACCTGGACCCATCAGTACGACGATGCCGATTTTGTGGGAATTGATTATTCGTATGATAATGGTGCCACCTGGATAAACGTAGTTTCTGTAACCGAAAATGACGGATCATATACATGGGCTTCGATTCCCAATACTCCATCAACACAATGTCTGGTGCGGGTTTACGAATATAACAACATGAGTCTGATTGATCAGAGCAATGTCAATTTCACCATTGCACCGCCCTTTATTGTGCTGAATCAGCCCAATGGTGGTGAAGTGATGACCGGTTGCGGAACCTATAACGTTACATGGACAAAAGGCGGCACCAGCAGTTATTATTTCCTCGATTATTCACTGAACAACGGAACCACCTGGAATACCATCAACTCAAGTTATTATTCAACGGGTACCAATAATTCATTTTCATGGAATCCCGTTGTGAATCAAAGCTCCACGACTTGTCTGTTCCGTGTCAGGGATGCAAACAATCTGTCCACCGGCGATATCAGTCAGGCCGTATTTACGATTACACCAAACACCAATATCATAGTTACAGCGCCGAATGGTGGCGAAACATTGGAAATTGGCGACACCTATCAGATCACCTGGGTGTCGGCGGGAACTTCAACACAATTCCGTGTATATTATTCCATCAACAACGGAGCATCGTGGACGACACTGACATCGAGCACTTACAGTAATTATTACAACTGGACCATTCCCAATGCTCCATCAACACAATGTCTAGTGCGGGTCGAAGACTATAATAATTCCTGTATCAATGATGTCAGCAATGCTGTTTTCACCATTGCAGAACCCGCGCCCAACATTACGGTGACATATCCAAATACCGCAGTGACACTGTATTACAATGCTACAGCAACCATTTCCTGGACGAGCGAATTTACCGTTTCTTCTTTTGTAAATATTGAATACAGTATAGACAATGGCGCATCGTGGACCACCATTGCATCGCCCACCGAAGATGATGGCTCTTACAACTGGACTGTTCCATTAACGGCTTCAACACAGTGTTTGGTCAGGGTCAGTGAATATGGAAATCCTGCCGTGTTTGATGTAAGTAATGTGAACTTTACCATTGCGCCACCCTTTGTAACAGTGACCTACCCCAACGGTGGTCAAACCATCGAAGGCTGTGCCAGCGCCAATATCACGTGGTCGAAAGGCGGCACCAGCAGTTATTATAAAATTGAATACTCGATTGACAATGGCAGCAACTGGACGGTGATAAATTCTTCCTATTATACAACCGGAGGAAGTTTCACATGGAGTCCGGTGGCCGATTATAATTCAACACAAGCATTGGTGCGGGTTTCCGACGCCAATTATCCACTGGCAACCGATCAGAGCAATGCCGTATTTACATTGCTTAAAAACACCGACATTGTTATCACCAATCCCAATGGGGCAGAACAACTCGAAGTTGGCACCACCTACCAGATAAACTGGGTTGCCGACGCATCGGTATCGCGGTTCAATCTGTACTACTCTGCCGACGGGGGTGCGAGCTGGACATACATTGGCAATACCTATTCACATTATTATTCATGGACCATTCCCAATAATATTTCTGCGCATTGTTTATTAAAAGTTGTTGATTTCGACAATACATGCAGAAACGATATCAGTGATGCCGAATTCAGCATTACTCCACCAACACCAGTCATCATCGTGACTGCTCCAAATACAGCCACCACACTGTATTTCACAAAGACTGCTACTATTTCATGGACATCGCAATACCTTGTTTCGCCTTTTGTTTCCATTGAGTACACCTACGATAACGGACTCACCTGGCACAGCATTGCCAATGCCACCGAAAACGACGGAAGCTACTCGTGGACAATACCAGAGACTCCATCGACACAATGTAAAGTCAGAATTTCGGAATATCAGAATCCGGTTGTTTTTGATATGAGTGATGTGAATTTCAGCATCGCCTATCCTTATATTATTGTTACAGCGCCCAATGGCGGCGAAGTGTACGAAGGCTGCGAAACGGCAACCATTAACTGGACCCGTGCAGGTGTCAGCAATAATTATAAAATTGAATACTCTTCGAATGGCGGTGTAAACTGGACAATCATCAACAGTTCATATAATACATCCGGGTCAAGCTATTCGTGGACACCGCTCCCCGACCTGACTTCGACCAATTGCATGGTTCGTATCAGCGACGCTAATTATCCGGCAGCAACGGATATGAGCAACGCCGCTTTTACCATCAGCAAAAACGAAGATATCATTGTTACATCGCCCAATGGCGGCGAGTTCTGGCAGGTTGGAACCACCAAAACCATCACATGGGTTGCAGCACCCACCAGCACCCAATTCCGCGTGTATTATTCGGTTGATGGCGGTACAAGTTACACACAGATCAACACAACGTACAGCACATCGCTGTCGTGGACCATTCCGAATATTCCTTCATCGTCGTGTAAAATAAAAGTTGTTGATTACAACAATTCGTGCATTTATGATGAAAGCAATGATTATTTTGCCATTGTTCCTGCCGATGTTGCACTCACTTATCCAAACGGCGGTCAGAGCCTGTATTACGGTTCGAGCTATTCAATCACATGGACCAATCAATACATCAATTCCAATTTTGTGAAGCTTGAATACTCAACCAACAACGGCGCTTCGTGGAATGTGATTGCCAGTATTGCCAACAACACCGGGAGTTATTCATGGTCAGTACCGCAGGATTTCAGCACCCAATGCCTGGTTCGCGTAAGTCAATACAACGACCCGAATGTTTTTGATATCAGCGACAATGTGTTTTCAATTTCACCTTCGATTGTTTTGAATACACCGAACGGAGACGGTGGCGCTGAAGTATGGCGCGTTTGCACCGAAACAAGTATAGTGTGGTCGGCCAATGGCGATGGAAATTATTTCGTCATTGAGTATTCCATCAACAACGGATTGTCCTGGAACACCATTGAATCGAATTATTACAATACATCTTCAACCATCAGTTACAATTGGACATTGCCGAATCTGCCTTCCACACAATGTCTGGTAAGGGTTACCGATAAAAACACGCCGGTAAAAACCGATGTAAGCGATGCAACATTCACCATTTCACCAGCCATTAATCTTGTAAATCCGAATGGCGGTGAGAGCATAACCGGCGGTACGCCATATACCATTAACTGGACATCGGCCGGAGTATCGAACTATTACAATATTGATTATTCTTCCGATGGTGGAACCACTTGGGTGAACATCTGTTACAATCAGAATATCACCACCAATTCTTATGTCTGGAATGTTCCGTCTTTGATTTCATCCAATTGTAAACTGCGCGTTACCGATAATGTAAATACCTGCAAAACCGACATGAGCAATCAGGTTTTCGCCATCGGAACAGCTGCAGTGAATATTACTGTAACTACACCTTCGGGTGGACAAACCTGGGCGGGATGTACCACTGAAACCATTGCCTGGACCAGCACCGGAACATCAAATGTGTACGATATTTTCTATTCTACCAACGGTGGCGCATCATGGATTCTGATTGCCGATAATTATTCCACACTGGCAAAAACATACGACTGGACACTTCCGAATCTGGCTTCGGCAAACTGCAGAATAAAGATTACAGATGCCGGTAACAGCAGCTATTATGGCACCAGTGCAGCAAATTTCACCATAACGACAGTGGTAGCCAATGCCGGTACCGATGCAGCTATTTGCGCAGGCAACAGTCTGAATCTGAATGCCAGCGGAGGAGTTTCCTATGCATGGCTTCCCACCGCAGGATTAAGCAATGCAGGTATTGCCAACCCGGTTGCAACGCCATCTTCAACAACAACATACACCGTGTATGTTACTGATATAAATGGCTGCACACAAACCGATCAGATTACCATTAATGTGAATCCGATTCCTGCAGCACCAGTCGCATCGAGCAATTCTCCGGTTAATCTGAACGGAAGCATTGAGCTTACGGCAAGTACGGTGAATATGGCTTTCTACAGCTGGACAGGCCCCGATGGATTCACATCCACCAGTCAGAATCCCGTTATTCCGAATGCAACAGCTACCAACAGCGGAACCTACTCGGTAATTGCTACAGTAGCCGGTTGTGCCAGTACAGCCGCCACAACCAATGTGGTGGTAACCGGAGTTCCGGCCACTGTTGAAATTGCAGGAAATGTTCTGACTGAAACAGGTTCACCGGTCTCAGGTGTAACATTGACACTCAGCGGTGACGGTACCGACACCTATGTCACTTCAGCCAACGGATATTATGATTTTACACTCAACAACAGTGGTACATATGTGGTCAGTCCTGTAAAAGACAACGACATTGTTACCAACAATGGCATTTCGACCATGGACATTGTTCTGATGCAGCGACACATTTTAAATGTACAGTCGTTACCGACAGCGTACAGTCGTATTGCCGCCGACGTAAACCGATCCTCGGGAATTACCACGCTCGATATTGTTCTGACACGCTCGGTCATTCTGCAAACCGCCACTGAGTTTCCGAACGGAGATATGTGGACATTTGTAAACAGCGACTATGTATTTCCCGATGTTCAGGCGCCATGGTCGTACGAAATGTCGAGATCATACAGCGCAGCTGCTGAAGCCGAAGATCAGGATTTCATCGGTATAAAGCTGGGCGATGTCAACAATTCATGGAACACCAATATTGCCAAATCGACCGAAACAGAACTGATACTCAAATCCGGCGCAACGCAGGCCCAGTCAGGTCAAACATTATCAATACCATTTACCGCGCAGAACTTTGATCAGCTCAGCGGATTGCAAATGACTATAGCATGGGATACCACTGTATTTGACTTTAATGCAGCAACAGCCAATATTCCGGGTTTGTATTTCGGCGAAAATTATACTGCCGGCGGAAAACTGACTGCCATCTGGAGCACCGGCGATATGGCCGGAGTGAGCTATGCGCCCAACGATATTCTCTTTACCATCGATTTGATTCCGGTAACAGATCAACATGTGATTACCGACATTTCGGTGTGCAGCGACATTACCAGTGCCGAAGCCTACGATGCAGCGCTGATTCCGATGAATATAGTTTTACAGAACAGCAGCATTGAATTGAATCCGGTCATTACACAGATTGAAGATTCCGGTTCCGGTATACAACTCAATTGTTATCCGAATCCCTTTGATGATCGCATTATTATTGAATTCTACAATTCAACCGATTCCAAAAACACCCTGCAGATTTTCAACAATCTGGGCGAAATTGTGTATGCGTCAACAACGGACATGCAGCAAGATATCAACCGGATTGAATGGGATGGATCGGATATGAACGGACATAAACTGCCTGCCGGAAATTACTTTCTGAAGCTGATTTCCGACGACGCAACAAGTTCTCGAAAACTCGTGATAGTGCGGTAATAGCAGTTGAATTCTTTAGTTTTTTCACTATGAAATATTTCAAAATAATATTTGCACTTCTTTTTCTGCCATTGATTTCACAGGCACAGGCTGTTTATTTTCGGCTGGGGTCAGGAAGCAATATTCAGGGGACTGAGGTCGTAATTCCAGTCACAGTGCAGAATTTCAGCAATCTGATTTCAATGCAGGGCACGGTATCCTTCAATCCTGCAGTAATAAGTTTTGTAAATACCGAAAACTACGGTGTGAGCGATTTGTCTCCGGCCAATTTCGGAACAACCAATGCCGCAACGGGCCACATTTCTTTTTCGTGGAACGATCCGGATTTATCCGGAGTTAGCTTAAGCGATGGCGATACCATTTTCTGCCTGCGCTTTTTGATGATTGGATCTGCGGGCATGTCTTCGGTGATTGAAATAAATGATGATATCACACCAATTGAAGTGATTGATAAATTTTTTGCGGCAAAAACTGTGTACACACAATCCGGCGCTGCCACTGTGCAAGCTGGACAAGCCGTCAGCGGATTGTTGCTTTCGGTTGACGAAACCGAAGGGCTCAGCGGACAATCGGTGCAGGTCCCTGTCACCGCGCAGGATTTCACCGATCTGTTGTCGGCACAAGGCAGCATTGCTTTTGATCCGGCCATCATCAGCTTTACCGGAATCAGCGGATACGGATTGCCCGGCATGAATGCGTCGAATTTCGGTATCAGCTCAGCAGGATCTGGCATCATCACTTTTAGCTGGAATGATGCAACACTGGCGGGAGTCAGTCTCATCGACGGTGCGGAAATATTTGTTCTGAACTTTAATATCATTGGTTCTGCCGGACAAATTAGTCCCGTGCAACTGACAAACAATCCTACGCAACTCGAATTTGCCGATATAACTTATTCAGTTGTCACCTACTCGCTTTCGCAGGGGTCGGTTACAGTTGGAACGCCATTCATTCCTGAAGATATTTTCATATTTGCGGACAGTATTGAAGGAGCCATGGGTCAATATGTGCAGGTTCCGGTGCGGGTTTCAGATTTTTCAAACATTATTTCCGCGCAGGGAAGCCTGAGTTTTAATCCGGCCATCGCACAATTCGATCAGATTGTTTCGTTCGGACTTGCGGATATGACAAATGCAAATTTCGGAACTACGCAGGCAGCATCAGGCCTCATCAGTTTTTCGTGGAACGACCCTGACCTGAGCGGTGAAAGTCTGGCAGATAGTGCCATCATTTTTACACTTCAGTTTCATTTGGTCGGCACTATCGGACAACAGACCCCGCTTAGCTTTGTGAACTCACCCACTCCTTTTGAATTTGTGCAAAATGATTTCACGGTACTGAATTACTCTTCAGCGCCCGGAAATATTAAAATTATTGATCTGTATGAGCTTGAAGTTGCATCGGTAAGCAGCACAGAGATTTGTGCAGGCGCTGATCTGACGATTCAGTATTCTGCCATTGGAAATTATTCTGCGGCCAATGTGTTCACAGCTTTTCTATCCGATGCTTCCGGATCTTTCGCCTTGCCGGTTAGTATAGGCTCACTGACATCGAATGTTTCAGGAAGTATTAATGTCACTATTCCCGCAAATACAGCGACCGGAATACATTACAGAATACGGGTCGACGCATCGGATCCTTATTATGTTGGTGATGCAAACGCAACTGATATAACAATTCACGCGATCCCCAATGCCAACGCGGGTTCCGATCAGGACATCTGTATTGGAAATTCAGTGACGCTCACTGCAACCGGCGGCGTCAGCTATGCCTGGAACAGTGGTCAAAACACAGGCGCCATCACCGTTTCACCTGCATTGAATACTGAATATATTGTTACTGTTACCGACGCTTTTGGGTGCGAAAACAGCGACACAGTGAATGTTGTTGTTCATGCACTTCCCTCTGCCAATGCGGGCTCCGATGTAAATATCTGTTTCGGCGAGTCGGCATCGTTGAGCGCCAGCGGTGGAAATGCATATGCATGGAATTCTGGTCAGAATACAGCGGATATTACAGTGTCGCCAACGGCAACAACGCAGTTTATTGTTTCTGTAACCGACATCTGGAGCTGTCAGGCAGCTGATACGGTTGTGGTAAATGTTTTTCAGGTCTTTGCCAATGCAGGCTCCGATGAAGATATCTGCAGCGGCGGATCAACTTTGCTGACCGCCACCGGCGGAACTTCGTATGCATGGAGCACCGGCCAAAACACAGATGCAATCACAGTGTCGCCAGTTGTAAGCAGCAATTATATCGTTACTGTGACCGGTGTAAATAATTGTACAGATTTAGATACTGTTTCTGTGATTGTTCACGCGATCCCCAATGCCAACGCGGGTTCCGATCAGGACATCTGTATTGGAAA
>DAOPKE010000043.1:0-3275 GCA_035390965.1 Bacteroidales bacterium
AAATCGTTTTTCGGCTTCCACGATGTAGTGCAAATATAAATAATTATTTTAATCGAAGCTTCGCAGTTTTTTTTAAATGCCTGAGGCTCTCTAAACCTCTCAACCTTAATCTTTGTCTTAACCTCAGCTGAAAGCTGCTCAACCTCAACCTCAACCTTAACCTTAACCTCAACCTTAACCTTAACCTCAACCTCAACCTCAACCTCAACCTCAACCTTAACCTTAACCTCAACCTTAACCTCAACCCCAACCTCAACCTAACTGACTACTGACCACTCACTACTCACCACTATTCTAGAAGTCCCACCAGATCTTCGCTGCTAATGTTACTACTGATTTTCCGGTTGATAAAATTATTGAACAAATCCATTTTCTTTTCTTGCAAAGCCATAATTTTTTCTTCAATGCTGCCTTCTGTGATGAATTTGTATGAAATTACTTTTTTATTTTGTCCGATACGGTGTGTGCGGTTGATGGCTTGTTGTTCCACTGCCGGATTCCACCAGGGATCAAGCAGAAAAACAAAATCGGCAGCGGTAAGATTCAGTCCCACACCACCGGCTTTGAGCGATATCAGAAAAATCGGATAGTCGTACCCTTTCTGAAATTGCCTGATCATGTTCTGGCGTTGAATGGTGTTTGTCTGGCCCGTAAGCATCAGAAAAGGAATGCCCTCATCTTCGAGCCAGGATGCGTATAAAACCAGGTGTTTTACAAATTGCGAAAAGATAAGTAACTTGTGTCCACCGCTCAGAACTTTACGTATGCTTTCAGTAACCTGATCAAATTTGCCCGATCCGCCGGGATAATCCTTCTCAGTAATGCCCGGGTGGTTGGCCAGCAATCGCATGCGCATCAGTCCCGACAAAATAATCATATATGCCTTATCGGTTCCGTATTTTTTTGTGCTTTCTATAATATAATTGCGCACTTCCGATTTCCGCTTTTCGTAAATCTCGAGCTGTTCGGGGGTCATCGGACAGAAATGAATTTTTTCCGTGAGTTCTGGAAGTTCTTTTGCTACTTCGTTTTTCGTTCGACGCAAAATAAAAGGATTGATAATCTGACGGAATTTTTTCTCCGACGATTTTGAGCCTCTTTTTTCTATGGGCTGATAGAAGCGGTCGCGAAAAAATTTTAAATCGCCCAATAGTCCGGGATTAACGAATTGCAACTGCGACCACAAATCGATCAGACTGTTTTCAACCGGAGTTCCTGTGAGCACAAAACGTTGTTCGGCATTGAGTTTAGATACTGCTGCAAAAATTTTACTCTCCGGATTTTTTATGTATTGACTTTCATCGAGAAAAACAAAGCGGAAAGGGAATTTACTGAGTTTTTCATGGTCGTTACGTACCGTGCCATAGGTGGTTAGCACCAGATCATATTTTTCAACCTGTTTTTGATTGAAACGTCGTCCAAGCCCGGTGTAATTCAGAAATTTCAATTCCGGCGCAGTGGTTCTGATCTCGTTTTCCCAGTTGTGTACCAGCGAAAGCGGCATGATGATAAGCGAAGTTTTTGCATGTGGAATTGTTGTTTCATTGCTGAATAAGTCCAACTGTGTTTTTTGCCTGAATTCTTTTGAAATTTCTCTCATTTTCAGCAGAAAGGCAAGCACCTGAATGGTTTTTCCAAGTCCCATATCGTCGCTGAGGCAACCACCAAAATTGTTTTTATACAAAAACATAAACCAGCTCATTCCGCGCAGCTGATAAGGGCGCAATTCCTTTTTCAATCCTTTGGGTGCATCCTCAATCTGAAAATCGCCTTTACCCGCTGTTTCAATAAAATCTTCCACGCGGTTGTTTCCTTCCAGTATGTTGCTGATAAAACTGTACTGGCTTTTTTTTACGCGTACATTTTCTCCTTCGGGTTTGCTTATCATAGCCAGATCACGGAACCTGGCAAACCATTCTTCGGGCAGTATGGCTATGGATCCATCGGGCAGCACAAGTTCACGGTTGTTTTCCAGAATGTTTTTCCGCAAGGCACTGAATGGAATTTTAAACTCATCGAACTGAACAAATATTTTCAGGTCAAACCAGTCATTGTCTTCTGTAAACTGTTGCATCAGCTCGATTCGGCCAGTGAAGAATTTTTTGTCGAGTAACTGGGCAATATCAAATCCTTTTTCTTGTAACGTGGCCGAATACTCATTTATGTAGTTGATGATATCGTACATTTTTTCAGATGCACTTTTGTTCTGATCATCAATCTGCACTTTCAGTGGCAGGAAATACGAAGCGTAGGCAGGTACCAGTCCATTATCCTGCAGCCATTCAACTACGGTTGTTTCAAACTCATTGTTGCGCCGTATGATGTCGAAGCTAAAATTGTTTTCTTTTTTTTGTAATGCAACATGTGATTGGATGTCCGATCCGTATTCAAATTCAACATTGTCGTATCTGAAACGCAACATGAGCATGATGTCGTTTTGCAACGATGTTTCGATGCGCAGAACCGGAACCGGGTTTTCACCGAAATGACTGAAAGGTATTCCCGTAAGTTCAAATGGGTATGTGGCAATTATTTGCCGCACAAATTTTTTCAGATAGGGCTCAACCTGCACTGCCTCTACAATCACCTGATCCTTGGTCAGAAATGGTTGAATTTTTTTCCCGTCAACATTGTCGGCTACCTGAATAAATTTGTTATCCATAATAAGCCAGCATGGATCATAGTTCAGGATTAGGGTGTTTTTATCCGTCAGCTTTACTTTTTTTCCGGCCAGTTCTGTTTGAATGGAATACTGTATGGTGCCATCAATGTATGCGAAACGGAATTTTACAACTAGTTTTTCGGATTGCGGAATGATTGTTTTTTCGCTGATAATATCCTGCTGATCGCCTTTGAAATAGATGGGAATCTGATTGTCAGCCAGAATACTGATGGCCATGTCGGTTTTATTCCGCAAATGCTTAATGACACGACGCATAAGATTGTTGTCGCGCTTTACTTCTTTTTCAAAATCTATTGTACGGAATCGATTGTGCCCTACAATGCGCGCCACTGCTTCGTTTTTACATTCATCAAGAATAGTGAGCACCATATATTCGGCGCTGTTGTAATCAGTGGTGTAATGATTGATGGTGCTGGCTGCCACCCTGATATGATTGTAAGCAAACATGCCGTTTTTCATAATTTGCACGGCAAATGGCTCCAGACGCCAGTTGTAGGTGGCTGAGTTCACAATGGCAAATACCAATTTGTATTTTTCGGCGTCTGTTTGATTCACGGAAGTGTAAATAAGAGCAAAATTAATATTATTGTAA
>DAOPKE010000043.1:3375-7715 GCA_035390965.1 Bacteroidales bacterium
GATGCTGATCAGCGAATTCTCGGGCTTAAGATTTATTCGTCAGACAACGCAGCGGCATTGACTCAGGTGTCTGTGAAAATGACTGGAACTACTGATATCAACGATGTATCAGCTGTTAAATTGTATTTTACCGCTGACTCAAACAAATTTTTTACCGGTAATGGAAGTTCCTTGCTCGATTCAGAAAATTCATCGACCGGTGCAATTTTTCTGAGCTGCAATCAACATCTGATGGCCGATACCAATTATTTCTGGATTGTCTATGATGTGAGTGCTGCTGCGTCCGAAGGTCATCAGCTGGATGCTGTAGTTGATTCAGTTGTTGTTGATGGTGATGCTTTTTCTGTTGCAGATCAGAGTGGTGCCAGAACAATTTTGCTGACCAATACACTTCTTTTCAGTTGTAATGATGCGGGTTCAAAGCATTACCGCATTCCGGCCATTATAACAGCGCCCGACGGATCAATTGTAACAGCCACCGATAAGCGTTGGAATAATTCGGCCGATTTACCAAACGACATCGATATAATTATCCGTCGCAGTACGGACAAAGGTGAAACATGGTCGGCGCCGCTCACCATTGCCGGCGGCGATACAACGCTTGGTTTCGGCGATGCTGCCTTGTGTGTGGATAAAACAAATGGAAATATTATTTGTTTGATGGTTTCAGGTCCGGGACTTTGGGGCGCAACAGCTGCAAATCCGTTGCGTATAATGAAATGTGTCAGCACCGATAATGGACTCACATGGTCACCGCCGGTTGATATTACCGATATGATTTATGGTGCCGGATGCAGCAACATTCTTACAAAAACATGGTGGTCGGCTTTTGTAGCATCAGGAAGTTTTGTTCAGTTTAGTAATGGTCGTTTGGCCGCTGTAATTACGGTACGCAGAACATCAGCATACTCTATTGATAATTATATGATTTATTCAGATGATCATGGAGTTACCTGGAACATCAGTACCAATCAGGCCGAAGCTGACGGCGATGAAGCTAAACTTATAGAGTTGGCTGACAGCACCGTTTTGATGAGTATCCGCAATACAGGATATCGCAGATTTAACACATCGGCAGATTTTGGATTGACCTGGGGAAATGCTTATTCAGAAGATGAAATAACTGATCCCAATTGTAATGGCGATATACTGCGATACACGTGCGTGAACGATGGCTATCTGAAAAACCGCATCCTGCATTCGATTCCATTTGCTTTGAACCGATCTAACGTTTCTGTTCTCTTAAGCTACAATGAAGGAAATTCATGGCCCGTGCGAAAAACAATCTATTCAGGTCCGTCTGCGTATTCATCGCTTTGTGTGCTGCCCGATGGTACTATCGGAATTTATTACGAAGTGGGTGAATCCGAAATTTATCAGATGTATTTTTCACGTTTCTCACTTGATTGGCTTACCGACGGAGCCGATCATTTCAGCTCTGCAATAAAGTAATTTAGCCTTAGACCCAACCTTCAATCGTTAGTATTATATAGGTTGACTTCACAGCTTTGTAAAGGTGGAGTTTATCTGACTGGCAATACAGATGTCGGGAAATTTATTCTTACATTTGCCAAAAATGGGGGAATTTTAAATGAATAAAATCATTGTTTTATATGATTCGGGCTTTGGAAACACCAAACAAATAGCACAAGCCATTGTTGAAGGGATGGGCGATTCGGCTTCATTGCTGCATGTGTCGGAATTCACCAGAGAGCATTTGAATAATTTGTCTTTCATTGTTGCAGGCAGTCCTATCAATGGTTTTATGCCGACCGAAAAAATGCAGGCCGCATTGAAAACTATACCTGCCGGTGCTTTGAAAGGTATAAAAGCCGCATCGTTTGATACGCGCATGCATGTGTGGATTCACGGCGATGCTGCAAAGAAAATTTCGAAACGGCTGGCTGCTGCCGGGGCCGAAATCATTGCTGTTCCTGCTTTTTTTCATGTCACCGGAAAAGAAGGTCCTCTCGCTGAAGGCGAGACTGAGCGCGCTATAGCGTGGGGTAGAAAATTAGTTGAAAGTTTTTAAAGTTGAAAGTTTTTAAAGGTGACGTTGGAAATATTCAGGTTAGATAATTCTCCAATTCGCCTTTCCATTTCACAAAGCCATCAATCAGTTCAGAGTAGTCGTGCCGGATGCGCTGAAAGCTGTCTTCATTGGCGTTGAGGTAGGCGATTTTCCCCTGCACTTTTATTACATTGATAATGTCTTCAATTTTTCGCAATGTCATTTTCAGCATGCTCAAATCCTTGTCGGTATGCCATATGTAAGTGGCTTCTTTGGTGTCGATGGTTTCCCAAATAATGTGATAATGCCGTTCGCCTTCAAGCAGAAACAGAAACGAAAACGGCTTCAGCACAAAACGAAGCTTCATGATATGAAAGGCATGCTGTGATGAAAGAAACCGCAAATGTTTATAGTGTTTTGTTTGTGTAATCGAAATCAGATCTTCGAATAATTCATTTTCGTTTTCATAAAATGCATTTGATTGAAGCCGGCTCTCAGTGAGCGATTCGAAATACTCATCCATTGTAAATAATGTCTTGTCGACTTCGGCATTGAGTTTTTTCTTTGTGGTATCGCGCACAAATTCGAAGCGCACATTGTCAATCATTTTTTTATCAATAGAAGCAATCTCGTTTGATTGAACACGCATACAAGTAATGGTATCGTTTTCAATTTCGACATGCGCAACCACATGAATGTTTTTTGTTTTAAGTGCGTTCGAAAAATAATTTTTCACTGCATCGAATTCTTCACGCAGCTCGTAGTTTTCGATGGTGAGTTCAATTGGTTTGTGATAGTCGCGGAATGTGTGATTGAATGCAACTCCGCCGAAGCGAAAACACAATTCGTTGATTGGTACTGAGAAAGTTTCATCCAGAATGAGCATCCTTTTTTGTGCCGGCGCCTGAATGTCCAGCAGAATTTCCTGTTGCATCTCTTCTGAATACAGCTCTGAGATGGGCTCATTAATGAATCCTTTTGTCGGTTCGTTTCCTCTAATGGTTGCGAGCAATCCTTCGGTATCGATGCTTTTAAAAGTAATTTGCGAAATTGTGGAAAGTTGTTCTTTTATTCGCAGCTGTTGTGGCGGATATTCTGCCAGACCTGTCTTGTATGACAATACAGCAACAAAAATCCTGTTTTCCGATTCACGGTAATTAAGCACTTTTACTCTCCAATGAGCCGGTGCTTTGAAATTTTTGGCCACAGGCGGAAAACTAAGCTGCTCAAAAGACAAGGGGCTCCCTTCGCACAGATAGGCCTTGTCTTCAATGAAATTTATTATCAGCTCAGTTTCTTTCATTCATTCGGGTTGTATTTCGAAATACAAAAGTAATCATGAATTTTGATTTTTTGATTGAAATGAAATTGTCTATTTTTGAGGAATAAATATGATGTTCATGAGCACCCGAATCCTGTTAATTGACGATGATGAAAATTATGTTGCAAAACTCAGCGCCGACGCTCTGAAAGCCGGTTTTGAAATTGTATCTGATGATAATCTCGAAAGCGGTATAATCCGGCTTCGCTCCGACCGCCGCATTGCAGCTGTTATTCTTGATGGCCGTTGCCCTTTGTCTGCATCGGGCAATCAGCCGGCAAAGCTGAGTTTTGTAACCCATGCACTACAGCAGATTCGCGAACTTGAAGATGAATATAACCGTGCGATTCCTTTTTGTATAAATACGAATACCCCTGAAGAATTTCTCGAAGAGTATGAAGGCATAGCGAGGGTTTTCAAAAAAGATTCCGAACATCCGGAACTGTTTGCCCATCTGCGCGATCTCATTAAAGCATTGCCCGAGACCAGAGTCAGAGAAGAATTTGGCGGGGTGCTTACAAAATTCAGCAACCGCTTCGATGATGAAACAACGGAATTGCTGATGGATGTTTTGCTTGCGTTGGAATCAGCCGATAAAGCTACTATAATAAAACATCTCGGAGTGTTGCGATTGTTGCTCGAATCACTTATTGACGAAGTTTGTCAGGAAAAGCTGCATCGTCCGGTTGAAGCATATATGCATAAGGAAGGGAGCCGGACACGCCGTATTCTGGATGATTTGAGGCGACGTGTAATTCCGATAGAACTGTATGATTCGGCAATACAGATTTATCGCATTTGCAGCCGTTATGGTAATCATGCTGACCCGGTGGCTCCAGGTGCCATCGTGCTGAGTCCCACACGCTACACTTACCAGCGGCTGGTGTATGGATTGCTGGAGTTGCTGGAGTATTTGCTGGCGTGAGGATTTACCTATTCATAAACACTATCCGGCAGGCCGTTTTGTCCAACGGGATTATGACTTCGCTTCGCTCGTCATGATCCCGT
>DAOPKE010000043.1:7815-22611 GCA_035390965.1 Bacteroidales bacterium
GGGATTATGACTTCGCTTCGCTCGTCATGATCCCGTAATGGGGGAGGCTTCACCCATTCATAAACACTATCCGGCAGGCCGGATAGTGTTTATTCATTTATGCCTGCGCCTTATGAAAGCTCGCTTTCACGGCGCCGGCATAAATGAAAACAGCCACGCTTGCGCATGGCTGTTTATGAATGGGTGGCGGAGAGCGAGGGATTCGAACCCCCGGACCCTTGCGGGTCAACGGTTTTCAAGACCGCCGCGATCGACCACTCTGCCAGCTCTCCGCGACAAAAGTACAAATAATATTTTAATCCAATGCAACCGATTTTACCCCTTTTTGTTAATTGCTTGATTGTCCGGCCGTAAAAAATTGCACCGTTAACTTATCTGAACTGCATCATTGCTGACTCACTTGGCATTTTACTCAATTTTGATTATATTTGTACTGCCAAAAATCAACCACATGAAAAAGCTTTTATTGCTTCTGGTTATCGGTTTCTGCACCATCAATATTTATGCTGCACCAAAGAAACTGAATGTTTACATTTCCTATTGCACGTTCTACAGCCCGCAGGATGGCCCCTATGTTGAAACATATCTGGCTTATAACGGCAATTCAGTCAATTATCAGAAAAATGAAAACGGTCTTTTGCAGGCAAAACTCGAAGTTCTTATCCTTTTCAAGCAGAATGATTCCATAAAAGCATTTCGCAAATACAATCTGCACAGTCCTGAAATGAAGGACACGACGGGTTTCAATCTGCTATTTCATGATGAGCAGCGCATCAGTGTTCCGAACGGCGATTACTCGATGGAAATTTCGATAAAGGATGCTTATGGTACTGAACCCGCGATTGTAATAGCAGAGCCGGTTACCATAGAATATACAAATAAGGAAATTCAGATTTCAGGCATTGAATTGTTGCAGTCGGCCGAAAAGACTGTTACGCCTGGAGCCACATCCAAAGCTGGGTTTGACTTGTTGCCTTTGCCGCTGAATATTTATCCCACTTCGGTAACGAAGATTTTGTTTTATACCGAAATGTACAATATGCTTTCGATTCTGGGCGATAGCAGTAAATATCTTTTCCGGACTTATATCGAGGAAATGCAGACCAGTCGTAAGATTCCGGGACTTTTGTTTCAGAAAAGGATGGATTCCAAAAATACGGAAGCTGTTATTCATGAATTTGATATCACTTCGTTGCCAACGGGTTCATATTTCCTTGTTATTGAAATTAAAGACAGAGAAAATATGCTCATGGCGGCCAATCAGGTTTATTTTGAAAGATGGAATGACCGCGAACAGGATATGATGATTGTTGATGAAAGTTATGTTGCAGCTTCGTTTGTCAGCCGCATTACGCAGATTGATTCTTTGAAAGAATATATTCGTTCTATCAGACCTATTTCCACTCAAATGGAAAAAGTGTTTGTCGATAACAATATCAAAACCGCTGACCTTGCGGATTTACAGCGTTTCTTCTTAAATTTCTGGATGCAACGTGATGAGATGGCACCAGAAGCAGCATGGATTGAATATTACAAGCAGGTAATTAAGGTGAATGCTAATTTCGGAACCCGTATCCGAAAAGGTTATGAAACGGATCGTGGACGTGTTTATCTGATGTATGGCGAGCCCAATTCCATTACGTCCGTTCCGCATGAACCTGCTGCATATCCGTATGAAATATGGCATTATTACAAGGTTTTGAATCAATCAAACCGTAAATTTGTTTTCTGTAATGCAGATCTTGTAACCAACGATTACGAGCTTATTCATAGTGATGCCATAGGCGAAATTTATGATGCAAACTGGAAATCAAAATTACTGAAGCGTAATTTCACCACAAATAGTCTCGATGAACAGACGCCCGATTTTGGCTGGGGAAGCAAGGTTGATGACTATTTCAGCACTCCACATTGATTTAAGAAATCAGATTTGAGATTTTTGATTTTAGATCTTAGATGAGATTTTGATGTGATTGATGATTTGAAATTTGATTTTAAGACTGGGAATTTTCAATCTTCAAACTACTGTAATTCCTTCAAAAATCACATATCTAACGTCTAATATCTAAAATCATTCCGGGAGCAATGGTGAAACAGCATTCAGCCGCACCACCCTTTCTTCGGGCACCCAGCCCTGCGTGCCGTCGGGAGTGGTGATACGCAGCCACGGCGTTTTGATTTCCAGTATATGTACTTTAATGCCCGGTTGTATCATCGCAATCCCTGTCCCATCCTTATCAGGAGAACTTCGCAATTGCACGGCTTCATCTACAACAATGGCATTTTTCGAATGATGTATGTTGTAATTTCCGCTGATACTCTGCGCCAGCGCCAATAGTAAAACAACAAATAATATTACAGATGTGAGAAAAAATATTTTTCTATTTATATTGGATGCGGAAGTCAGAAACAGTATTAATGCAACGAGAAATACTACAAGAACGATTATGAAAAAGTTTGTCCACCATTGCCACGACATCAGCGCAGAAAGCCAGTTCCAGGCCATGATGAAAAAATTTTCAGGCACGATTTCCTGATTTCCCAATGCCGTTTTATTTACAAAAGCAAGATTGGCTGCAGCATCTTCGTGTGAGGCATTGAGAAGCAGACATTTTTCGTAGCACCAGATTGCCGCGGCTGCATTGTTGTTGCGATACAAAGCGTTACCAAGATTATAATACACTTCATCTTTGATGTAACCGCTCCGTAAGAGTTCGTTGTATTGAACAATAGATTCTTCGTATTTTTTTTCGTTGTACAATGCATTGGCACGTGAAAACTTTTCTTTCGGAGTCTGGCTCTGAGCGATGGATGCAACAGAAACAAACCACAAAGTTGCGAATAGAATATTACTCAGTGTTTTCATTTTGCTGCGTGTGTTTGAACTTTTACAATCAGGTCTGCTGATTTTTCATACAATTCTTTCTGACTCATGCGGCCCGCTGCCGGAGCGAATCTCGTAAATTCGCATTCATCAAGAATTTTTAAAAATTCTTCTGAAATTTCTGCAGGCACATTGCTGCGAAGGAGAATTTCTCTGGCGTTTGAAAGACTCAGTTCTGAAAACGGGATTGTAAATTTATCGGTTAGATAGAGCCAGAGCGCTTTTGATAATTCAGTATAATACTCCTCTTCTTTTCCTTGGTCGAGCAATGATTTGGCAGTTTTCAGACGACGCTTTGCCTGACGCATGGCCATTCGCATGCGGTATTCCGAAACATTTGCTTTAAGTTGTATGCGTTTCCGGAAATACCACAGTATAAGTGCGGCCACTAAAATCAGCACTGCAACTACGATCCAGTAGAGAACTGAAAAGCTGAAAGTTTTTGAACTCAGCATCAGAAAAGGAATATTCTCATGAATGTGCCTAATGTCTTCGTTCAATATTTTCTCGGAACTAACATTCGATCCGTTGCCTTTTAGTACTTTTATTTTGTATTCCGGCAATTCAACCGACTGGTATTGCCCTGTAGATGGATTGAAAAATGAAAATGCAGATGGCGTTACTGTGAAATCGCCGGGAACTGTGGGCTGAAGCAGAAATTCAAAGGTCCTCGTACCACTGATTCCATCACTCGTTTTATAAAAATCATCAATAATGTCTGGATCAAACCACTCGAAACTTTCGGGAATACCGGGCTCTGTATATTCTATCAATGGCAGGTTACCATTGCCATTTACTTTCATTCGAAGCACTACTGCATCTCCGGTAAAACATTTATTGCGATCCACTTCTGTTTCGACTTCGAAATTTCCGACTGCACCATTGAATGACTCAGGTTTCCCTTTCTCAGGCAGAGCAATAACCGTTATTGAAAAAGGATTGCTGCGGATTTTTCGTTTCTCGGTTTTCACACCGAAGCCGGCAAATGGATCAATGGGAGATGAGCCAAAGGGATCTTTGAAAAATTGATCAAAAATTGAAAATGGGTTGTAGTTTTGTTGATTTGGAATTTGCACTATGGCCTCCAGTTCAAGCGACGGAATCGAGAGCGTGCCCGTTTTTTGCGCTATCAGCGCCACTTTGCGAATTTCGCCCACAATATACCTTTTACCTTCGATGGTTTCTTCCCATGTTTTTGCAGCAGTTTTAGTATCAGTTAGTTCTTCGGTCCAAAATCCGTCCATCGATGGTGTTTTCTCAATGCCGTATTGCGAGATGTCGTAGCGGGTGTATAATCTGTAAGAAACAGTAATTTGTTCTCCTTCATAAACTCTCGATTTGGAGGGAACTGCAGTCAGGAAAACTTCCTTACCGCCCGATGTAGATTGTTTTGGCTGATTTTTATCGGGCTGGACGGTATTGTTGTTTGCCTGTCCCTGAGATTTTACAGCATTTCCGCTGTTTGTAACGGTGATTGAAATACTGTTTGAGCTATAGGTCTGTCCTTTCACTTTCACCCGGGCTGGGCCGATGGTGTACGTTCCTGTAGATTTCGGAACCAATGTGAAAATCCATTTCGACTCACCGGGACTGCTTTGTACGAGCTGTCCGTTCACAATAATCTGCATGCCGCCACCACCGGAATACGACGACTGACCAACAACTTGAAACCCTTCAAACGATGGTTTGGTAAACGTTTCGGCATTGCCCCCAGATAGCGAATAAGTAACTTTTACTTGTGAGTTGACCGGCACTGTTGAGTAATCGCTGGACGCAGAAAACTTTATCTGAGCCGATATTGTCAGACTGAATATTATGCAAACCAAGGTGAAAATTGTCTTCATATTCTACCAGTCTTTGTATCCGTTTGTTGCACCCTGTCCTTCCTTCACAGGTTGAGCATGTATTTCTCTTTGTGTTTGTTTTTCTTTATTTTGCAAAGCTTTCAGCATTTGATCTGCCTGACCGGAACTGATTTCATTTTTTTCCTGTTCCTGTTTTTGTTGTTGATTTTTGTTCTGGTCTTTATTCTGATCTTTGTTTTTATCCTGATTTTGCTGATTTTGCTGATTTTGCTGATCTTGCTGATCTTGTTTATTTTGTTGATCCTGATTATCCTGCTGGTTCTGTTGGTTTTGCTGATTCTGCTGTTGTTTTTTCAGCATTTGCAATGCGTATGAAAGATTGTAACGGGCGTCTTCATCGGAAGGATTGAGCCGGAGCGCATTTTTATAGGCAATAACACTTTGCTCATAGTTTTCCTCCTGCATATATGTGTTCCCGATGTTATGATAGAGACGGCTCTGGGTGCGGTTATCCAAGCTGTCATTCAGTAAGCTGCTGTAGGTTTGTCTGGCTCCCTCAAAGTCTCCGTTTCGGTATAAACTATTTGCAAGATTGTAGCGGGCCTGAAAGTCATATTCTGTTTTTTGCTCCAGACTTTTGCGATACAAACCTGCCGCTTTATCAAATTCTTTTTTTCGATAGGCCTTGTTGCCTTCAATTACATTGTGAAGCGAATTCTGCGCGCAGACTACTGTTGAGGTAATAATAGCAAGAGTGAATGCCAAGAGTATTTTCATCATACAGTTCTCCTTTCAATGAAGTTTTTAAAGACATCCTGCCATTTCATGCGGCGTTCCATCAGCACAAAATCAATGAGCAACAGCAGAAATGCCGGAATGAGCAGCCAAAGATATAATGATTTATAATCAGAAAAAATCATCGATCTGTTTTCGGTTTTTTCTGCTTTTCTCAATTCATCCATAATGCTTTCAGCTGCATTTCCAAGATTTTTGGTGTCAATGAACAGTCCTCCGGTTTGTGTGGCCAGACCTTTCAGCAAAGCTTCATCCGGCTTCGAAATCACAGTGTTTCCTCCTTCATCTTTTTTATATCCTGTTCTGACAGAGTTGTTATAAACCGGGATGGGGCCTCCTTTTTCAGTACCAATGGCAATGGTATGAACAGGAATTCTTCTTTTCTGCAATTCACCGATAATCGGCTCAGGATTGCCTTCCAGATTTTCACCATCACTGAGTAAAACGATGGCCGGATATTTTGCCTTACTGCTGTCGATGCTTATCAAAGCTGTTGTCAGTGCTTTTTCGATATGTGTTCCCTGCCGGCTGATGAGCTCCGGATCGAGGTTCCGGACAAACATCGAAACGGCAGTCTGATCGATGGTCATGGGCAATTGAATAAATGCATCGCCGGCAAAAACGATGAGCCCTGCGCGATCCGATCCCATGCGGTCAATCATGCCAAGCATAATTTGTTTTACTTTGCTCAGTCGGTTTGGTTTGATGTCTTCGCAGCGCATCGAATTGCTGATGTCAACCACAAACTGAATGTCGCTCCCTTTTGATTGAATTTGTTTGTCCACTTTTTTCCCGGCCAGTGGATTGGCGAGTGTTACAATCATGAAAGCCGCTGCTGAAGCTACAAGAATGAATTTCGTCAATGGTTTGTTTTTTGAAAACCCGGGAATGCTGAGCCGTAGATTATTTTCTGAAAACATTTGGCCGAGCTGTTTCTTTCTTGCGAAATAGTACAGCATAAACAAACCTGTTGCCAGCAGCAGAGTGCTTAACCACCAGAGATATTGCGGATGTTCAAATCTGTACATAATGATTATGGTATAATTCGTAAAACAGTGTAACGAAGCAGTAATTCAAAAGCAAGAAGCACAAGGGCAATCAGAACCGGAATAAAAAACAAATCATGTTTTTCCGACATTCGGGCAACTTTAATTCTTGTTTTTTCCATTTCATCGATTTCGGCATAAATGGATTCAAGCGATTTGTTGTCTATGGCTCTGAAATATTTTCCACCGGTCATGGCTGCCATTTCCTGCAGCATGGGTTCATCCAGTCGCACATCTACATATTCATAGGACGTACCCATGATGGTTTTGACAGGATATGGTGCTTTGCCAGTTGTACCAACACCGACCGTGTATAGACGGATTCCATACAGTTTGGCCATGGAAGCGGAGTTGAGTGGATCAACAAAACCACTGTTGTTGATTCCGTCGGTAAGCAGAATAATGACTTTGCTGATGGCGGAGCTGTAACGCAGGCGGTCAACCGCAATTCCAACTGCATCGCCGATGGCAGTACCGTCACGCACAATGCCGTTTTGAATCTGCATAAGCAATTGCCGTAAAACTGCATGATCGGCTGTAAGCGGACATTGTGTGAAAGCTGCACCGCTGAATGCAACCAATCCTATCCGGTCGTCGGGTCGTCCGGCAATAAAGTCCTGAGCTACTTTTTTTGCAGCATCAAGCCGGTTGGGCTTCAGGTCTTCTGCCAGCATGCTGCCCGAAACATCATTGACCAGCATAATATCGATCCCTTCAATGTTATAGTCGTCATGAAAACTGTACGATTGCGGTCCGGCTATGGCTACAATAATGAATGCAATGGCTGCGAATCTGATAGCAGGCAGCAAATGGAACATTCTTTCGCGGAATGTCTTCGGCGCATTTTCAATGGCTTTCAGCGATGATGCATGAATTGCATGACGCGATTGCCTGAAATTTCTGATATACCACCAGATCATCAATGGTATAATCGACATCAGCAGAAATGCCCACGGATGCTCAAAAGAAAGATCATTTATCCATTCCATTGTTGTCGGTGTTTGTTTCAACTGGTCTTGTGTCAATTACAAATTTGATGGCATCGCTCACCGATTTTTCGTATTGTCCCGGCTCCGGACGGAAACGTGCAAATTTGGCCATATCAGCCACGTTCAGAATTCCTCTCAGCGTGTGGATGCTTTCAGCCGGAAGTTCAGCTTTTGTTACTGCTTCGATTAATTCGGATGATAACATTTCTTCGGCTTGAATACCACGTGAATAGATCAGATATTTCCGTAAAATCTCAACAAGCTCGGTGTAAAAGTCTTTTGGTGAAACGCTAAACCATGAGCGCGATTCCTGTATTTTCCGAAGTGCTGTCAGTGCGGCTTCGGTGGGATTGACCCAGACAATTTCCTCAACCGGAATCATAGGTTTCTTTTTACGCAGACGGAAATAAAAATACACTCCTGCAGCTGCAATCAATACTCCTGCAAGTAGGTACCAGAGCCAATTAAATGATGTTTTGCCTTCGACTTCGTAAATATCCTTGATGTCTTTTACGGCTTTGGTTGTGTCAACCGGAACTGTTGTGCAAAAAAGCATCAGCGAGTCACTGAGAATTTCCACCGTATCATTGTCCTTCAGGAAAAGCGCTGACAGCGCGGGAATAGCGAAGTATCCACTGTCGTATGCAGAGACCGATAATTGTTGTTTGTATATATCGTTCGATCCTTTTTTTTCGGTGATAATATCTTTTTTCTTCACAACTTCGATTCCTGACGGCATTGAATCAGGGAGCATCGGCATTTGCAGAACTTTGGTTCCTGTGGGTAAAGAAAGCTGCCATTGAAAAACGGACAATTCGCCAACGCTGATGGAATCACGACTGAGCGATACTTTAATGTCGTTTTGAGCATGTGAAAACGAAGTTATTAAAATAAAAATCAGTAGAGCCGCCGGTTTTCTCATATCCTTTTTCCTCTTTTTTTGAAAAGTTTGGCCAATGGTTTTACGAAATCTTCGTGCGTTTTGAAATCAACCACATCGATGTTGAATTTGGCAGCAGTTTGTGTAAGATATTGCTGTTGCTGATTCCACCATGAATTGTACATTCTTGCTGTGGCGCCATTGGAGTCAATTACACGTAGTTGGCCGGTTTCGGAATCCTGCATAAGAACAAGTCCGGAGCCCGGAACCGAAGATTCTATTTTATCAATTACACGCAGTGCCACCAGATCGTGTTTGCGGGCAGTGATGGCAAAGGCGCGCTCGTAGCCATTGTCGATGAAATCGGAAATCAGAAAAACAATGCCGCGACGGTTTACAACACGGTTGAAATACTCGAGTGCAGCCGTAATATTGGTACCTTGCCCTTCAGGTTTAAAAGTAATCAGTTCGCGTATGATGCGTAAAATGTGTTGTTGTCCTTTTTTCGGTGGAATGAATTTTTCAATTTTATCGCTGAAGAAAATCACCCCGACTTTATCGTTGTTGCGCAACGCTGAAAAAGCAAGTGTTCCAGCCAGTTCTGCAATGCGTTCATTTTTTGAAACAGCGGTTGACCCAATGTTGTTTGAGCCGCTGACATCGATGAGCAGAATGACTGTGAGTTCTCGCTCTTCTTCAAATACTTTAATAAATGGATGATTGAACCGGGCGGTCACATTCCAGTCGATGCTGCGCATATCGTCGCCGTAGCCGTATTCACGCACTTCGCTGAACGTCATGCCGCGTCCCTTGAAAGCGCTGTGGTACGAACCCGCCAGCACTTCGTCGGTAAGCCGTCGTGTTTTGATTTCAATCCGGCGTACTTTTTTCGAAAGCTGAAAATTATCGTTTTCCATCACGGCACCTGAACTGCGTTAAGAATGTCAATGATAATCTGGTCAGTTGTAATGTTCTCGGCTTCGGCTTCGTAGCTGAGTCCAATGCGGTGACGCATAACATCGGGTGCAACGGCGCGGATGTCTTCGGGCAGCACATAGCCGCGGTGATTGAGCAGTGCATAAGCTTTTGATGCCAACGCCATATTGATGCCAGCTCGTGGCGATGCTCCATAATTGATCATGTCTTTGTATTTTACTAAGCCATAACGTGCAGGGAAGCGGCTTGCAAACACAATATCGGTAATATAGTTTTCGATTTTTTCATCCAGATAAATGTCGTGCACCAGTTTGCGTGCATGCAGAATCTGTTCAACAGAGGCCACTTTATTGGGCACCGGATATTGCGGAGCCAGGTTCTGACGTATAATCAGTTTTTCTTCTTCTTTTTCCGGATAGCTCACCAGCACTTTCATCATGAAACGGTCAACCTGTGCTTCAGGCAGCGGATAGGTTCCTTCCTGCTCAATGGGGTTTTGAGTTGCCATGACAAGAAAGGGCTCTTCGAGTTTGTAAGTATTTTCGCCGATGGTGACCTGACGTTCCTGCATAGCTTCGAGCAAAGCGCTCTGTACCTTGGCCGGAGAGCGGTTGATTTCGTCGGCCAGAATAAAATGAGAAAAGACCGGCCCTTTTTTTACATTGAACTGTTCTGACTTCGGGCTGTAGATCATGGTTCCAATCAAGTCGGCAGGCAGCAGGTCGGGGGTGAACTGAATGCGGCTGAACTTGGCGTCGATGGTCGATGCCAGCGATTTGATGGCCAGTGTTTTTGCCAGGCCGGGAACACCTTCGAGTAGTAGATGCCCGTTGGCAAATAAGGCAATCAGGAGACGGTCAACCATGTTTTTTTGTCCAACAATGCTTTTCCCCAACTCCATCCGGATGAGGTCGATGAATGCACTTTCGCGTTGAATGCGCTCGTTAAGTTCGTGAATGTCAACAGTAGGCGTCATTTTCTGAATTTTTTTTGCGGGGTTTTACAATTTTAAAGCCAATGCATTATAACTGACAAAATTGCGGATTAGTATATGTCAATGTAAAAAAAATGTCAGTCAAACTGTCGTCAGATTTTGAAAAATTGTTTATTGAGCAAAAATGCGGGAGTCAGAATACATTTGTCGGAAATACGACCCATAAAAGTGAAAAAACTGTCGGAAATACGACCCGAAAAATGTTAAATCATGTCGGAAATACGATCCAAAAAATGTTAAATCCTGTCGGAAATACGACCCGAAGATCATTCTTAAAATAGATAAACCACCAAAAAACTTACTCTTTGTACGTATCCTTACGCTCCATTTCGCGGCGGTTGTCTTTTTCTTTAAGTGTTTCGCGCTTGTCGTACATTTTCTTTCCTTTGGCCAGCGCAATTTCAATCTTCGCATAGCCCTCAGGCGAAATGAAAAGCAGCAGCGGAACAATCGTCAGTCCGGTCTCGCGGATTTTGTTGTGTAGTTTTTTTATTTCCTTGCGGTTCAGCAGCAGCTTGCGGTCGCGCTTGGGCTCGTGATTATTGTAGGTTCCATAGGCATATTCCGAAATATTCATATTGCGGATATAAACTTCGTTTTCATTGATAATGCAATACGCTTCGGCAATAGACGCCTTTCCCGCACGGATGCTTTTGATTTCGGTTCCCTGCAATACAATTCCGGCCGTATATTTTTCGAGAATGTTGTACTCAAAATACGCCTTTTTGTTTTTTATCTGTATGGTGTTTTTTTCAGCCATTTTTATTCGGGACTGCAAAGATAATAAATAGTAGTGAGCGGTGATCGGTGAATAGTGAGCGGGATTGCAACTTTTCAGCAACCAGCGTTGGCAAGCATTATTGTAAACTCAATATTGTCCAAACATCTTTCATTCGCAGCTCACTGCTTACCACTCACTGCTCACTGGTCACCACTCATTGCTCACCATTTTCATTGGGCTCTTCATTGTCATCCTCGCCCCCGGGTTCTTCGTCTTCGAAATATTCTTTTTTTGGATACAGATTCCGGATGTCTTTGCGATAGAAAAATGCCAGTAGGATTCCCAGCAAAAAGCCGCTCAGGTGGCCTTCCCACGAGATTTCGGGCAGGGTAGGAAAGATGCCCCAGAAAATGCCACCGTACATAAATACTACAAAAAGCGATAAAGCCATAAGCCGTGTGTGACCAGAAAAAATACCGGCAAAAAACACAAATGAGGCGAGCGAATAAACCATCATACTGGCGCCCACATGCCATGCAGCCCGCGCAAAAAGCCATGTCCAGAAACCGGGTACAATGTAGCTGAGTAAAATGACAACCCAGGCCATCGGATGAAAATTGTTGAACAGCACAAGATACAGAATGAACAGAGCCGAGATATTACCAGCCAGATGCGACCAGTCTGCATGAATAAATGGTGCTGTCAGAACACCGAATAATCCTTTGCCCGTGAGTGGATAAATGCCTGTCAGAAATGAAAAAAAGTCTTCAAAAACGAATGTTACAACCATTGGCAGGCATAGCAAAAAAGCCATAAAAATGGAAAAGCGGAAAAGTATTTTATCGTTTATGATTGTCGGGTCCATGAATTATTCATAAGAAGTCACAAAATAATATAATTTTGTAAAGCAAAACCCGTTTTTAAAGAAAAAAACATGAAATTACTTTTTTCACTTCTGCTGTTTTCAGTTACTTTTTTTGCTTTTTCTCAGCACGATCCTGCTAAAACCGATGAAAAATTTCGTACTGCTCTTCAGTTCATGAGATTCAGATATGTTGATTCTGTTGATGAAAACCATTTAACAGAAGTTGCTATCAGAAAAATGCTCGAAGAGCTTGATCCGCATAGTGTTTATTTGTCGGCCGAAGAAATCAAGCAGGCCAATGAGCCGTTGGAAGGCAATTTTGATGGTGTTGGTATTCAGTTTCAGATTATCCGCGATACCATCAATGTGGTGGATGTTATTGCCGGTGGCCCCAGCGAAATGGTTGGCATCCGTGCCGGCGATAAAATTGTATCCATTGATAAACAAATAGCAACGGGAAAGGATGTTAATAATAGTTTTGTCCTTAAACATTTGCGTGGTCCGAAAGGGACTCAGGTGGTGATTGCTGTTGCGCGTCAGGGTGAACCCAAACCGATTGAATTCAGCGTTACGCGCGATAAGATTCCTATTTACAGTATTGATGCTGCTTATATGATTACACCAGAGATCGGATACATTAAACTGAATAAGTTTGCTGCCAAAACAATGAATGAATTTGCTGAAGCTATTAAAGAACTGAAAAAAAATGATTTTAAATCACTGATTCTTGATTTGCGCGACAACAGCGGTGGTTATCTGCAGACGTCGATTGAGTTGGCCGATCAGTTTTTGCCGAAGGATCAGTTGATTGTTTATACCGAAGGCCGAAGTGATAAACGTGTTGATTACAAGGCAACCAGCCGTGGTGCATTTGAAAAAGGCAAATTGGTTATTCTGATTGATGAGGGTAGTGCATCGGCCAGCGAAATTGTATCCGGTGCCATGCAGGATTGCGACCGTGCATTGGTGATTGGCCGCCGTTCGTATGGAAAAGGGTTGGTTCAACGCCCCTTTGCATTCACCGATGGTTCTGTTATGCGTTTAACGGTGGCTCGTTATTACACTCCCAGCGGCCGTTGTATCCAGAAATCTTACGAAGGAGGCAATGATAAATATTTTGATGATCTGGGCGAACGAATGAAACACGGCGAATTAGTGCATCCCGATTCCATTAAATTCCCCGATTCTTTACGCTATAAAACAAAAGCCGGCCGTATTGTTTATGGTGGCGGTGGTGTGATGCCCGATGTTTTTATTCCTTTCGACACAACCAAATACAGCGATTATTACGTTAAGCTTATTCGTAAAAACTATTTCAGTACGTTCACATTGGATTTTCTTAATGCCAACCGGACAGAAATGCTTTCGGAATATAAAACGGTGGAGAAATTTAAGGAAAAGTATAAGATAAGCGAAAAGTTTATGAAATCTTTTTTGGATGGCGCTGCTGCTGCCGGAGTTGAATTTGATCAGTCTGGTTTTGACCAGAGTAAAACCATTATTGAAACTTTGTTAAGGGCTTTCATTGCACGTAGTCTTTATGGTTCAGAGGCCTATTATCTGATTATCGGAGAAATTGATGATGAATTGCAAAAAGCAATAGAATGCATTCAGAATCCGGGCATGTTTGAAAAATATTCCATTGGTTATTAGTCATATGACAAATAACAAAATCCTTATGTAGGGAAAATATTTTTCCGACTAAAAACTTATTATATTTGTCACCTAAAAAACACTACCATCATGGCAAATTTAGAAACAAGCTATTTAGGATTAAAACTCAAATCGCCCATTATAGCAGGCAGTTCCGGACTGAGTCTTAAAATTGAAAATCTGGTAGAAATGGAGAAAAATGGCGCTGGTGCCATAGTTCTCAAATCGCTTTTCGAAGAGCAGATTCGTTTTGAGTACGCCAAACAAATGTCTGATGCAACAAACCTTGGCTATCCCGAAGCTGATGATTACATAAGACAATATACAGAGCACAACGAGCTTGATAAATATCTGAAATTGATTGCTGATGCCAAAAAAGCTGTTTCTGTGCCGATTATTGCCAGTGTTAATTGTTATTCGGATTCAGATTGGGTGAAATTTGCCGAAAAACTGGAGAAGGCCGGAGCCGATGCCATTGAACTCAATATTTATCACTTGCCTTCTGATGAGCGCATTAATGCCGATGCCATTGAAGAACAGTATGCTGCCATCATTGACCATGTAACAGCCAATACCAATATTCCGGTTGCTGTTAAACTGAGCTCTTATTTTACCGACCTTGCTCATTTTGTTGTGAAATTGTCATGGAAAAAGCCACAGGGCATTGTCTTGTTTAATCGCCCTTTTTCTCCTGATATCAATATTACAAAGCAAAGTATTGTCGGTACCGGCGTTTTCAGCCATAAGGATGAAATTTCACTGCCGCTCAGATGGATTGCTTTGTTGTCCGACAAGGTGCAGACCGATCTGTGTTCATCCACCGGCGTTCACGATGGCGAAGGAGTGGTGAAAATGCTGCTTGTAGGAGCCAAAGCTGTTCAGGTTACTTCGGCTTTATACCAGAAGGGAATTGCTGAAATCAGCAAAATGAATGCATTCCTGAGCGACTGGATGGATAAAAATAATTATAAATCCATTGATGATTTCCGTGGTAAAATGTCATACAAAGCACATTCAAATCCTGCCGCCTTCGAGCGTGTGCAGTTTATGAAATATTATTCGGGGATTGAATAAGATTTATTACCGAATTTAAAAGAATCATTGAAATCCCGGCCGACTCACCGGGATTTTTTTAATTCAGCGATTTCCTGAAGCAGCTTTAACAACAAGCAAGTGCTTGCAGTCAGAAATTTTTATCGACAATTATTTGAATTATATGTGAAAAATG
>DAOPKE010000044.1:0-22517 GCA_035390965.1 Bacteroidales bacterium
CAGACCATCTGCAACGATGAATCGACCACCCTCGATGCCGGAGCTGGCTTTACGAGCTATTCCTGGACAGGTGGAGCTACAACTCAGACACTCACAGTGGATGGCGCTGTACTTGGCGTTGGCAACCATACAATTACTGTAACGGTTACAAATTCATACACCTGTTCAGCCAGCAACGATATCATTATCACTGTCGAAGATTGCTCAGGAATAGAAACAGCTACCCTTCAGATTGGCAATGTGTATCCGAACCCTGCCAGCGAAAGCATCAGCATTGCATTTGCTGCAGAACACAACAATCTTGTGATCAATCTTTTTGATGCAACAGGTCGCCTTGTAAGTTCACAGTCTTTGAAAAACACTACATCCGGAAATGTAGTAGTGATCCCTGTATCACAACTGTCAGCCGGAGTTTATTCATTGCAGATTGTTTCTGAGGAAGGAATTCAGATAAGCATAGTTGTTATAGAATAAAACAAATATTCTTTCAAAAAAATCCGGGCTGAAAAGCCCGGATTTTTTTTGGATTAAAAGGTTCATAACAAGGCAAGGCAATTCATACAAATTCATTAGGTTTGCAAATTAAATATGCTTATGAACAGTATTTTTCTTCAGGAGTTGGATCCGCAAATCGACACATGGGATGTTATACTCAGGTTGTTCCTCAGTTTTATTGCAGGTCTCATCATCGGGATTGAGCGCGGGCGGCATAAGCAGGTGCTCAGTTTGCGTCCGCATATTCTCATTGCGGTTGGTTCGACATTGGTCATGTTGATTTCTATTTATATGCCGCAGGTTTTTGGTGCGGATAAAAACTATGATCCGGGGCGCATTGCGGCACAGGTGGTTTCTGGCATTGGTTTTTTGGGTGCCGGAGCCATTATCCGGATGGGAGTCAATGTAAAAGGTCTGACAACTGCAACAACCATTTGGGTAGCTTCTGCCATTGGTCTGGCTATTGGTGCAGGTTTTTATCTGGCTGCACTTTTTGCCGTAGTGGCGATTTTACTTGTTTTGATTTTTATTGATCATCTTGAAAAAAATGTTTTCAGGGAAAGTCTTTATAAAGTGGTAACAGTGAAGTTTGATGGCGTTGAAGACCGTAAGGAAGATGTTGTGGCTGTCTTGAAAAAGCATCAGGTGCGTATTCTGACTATTAATACAGAAAAGGATTTTGATAAGCAACAATCCAGACTGTATTTTCAGGTGCATATTGCCATGCATGCCGATACTGAAAAAATCTGCAATCAGATTTCTGATATGTTTGGTCCGGGACACTTGAAATTTGTTGGGTTTGAAACAATGGAATAAAAGGTATTATGGATTCTGTCAGAGAAATTTATCGTATTGGATATGGGCCGTCAAGCAGTCACACCATGGGGCCGTCGCGTGCTGCCGAATTATTTTTAAAGTCTGCTCCCCAAGCCAAAAAGTATCGGGTGCATTTATATGGAAGTCTTGCCTTGACAGGGAAGGGACACCTGACAGATGTTGCTATAACAGGTATTTTATATCCATCCGAAGTTCAGTTTATATGGCATACGGATGAAGTTTTGCCTGAGCACCCCAATGGAATGATATTCGAAGCATTGGATTCAGATGGTAAAATAACGAATGAGCTGAAAATATTCAGTACAGGGGGAGGACAGATTTCGCAGCATCCGGGAAAAGAGATCAGCAGGCATTTGTATCCATTGCACACCATGCATGATATTATGAAATGGTGCGATGACAATGGAACCCAGCTTTGGGAATATGTTGTGCAATGCGAAGGGGAATCCATTCTTTCATATCTTGCCGAAGTTTGGCAGGTGATGAAAAGCAGCGTTCAGAGCGGAATTGAACACGAGGGTGTTTTGCCCGGGCCATTGAAACTGGCCCGTAAAGCGGCGAGTTATCATGCAAAATCGCAAGGATTTAATCCTGCCGTCATGCGTCGCGGAATGGTTTACACCTATGCATTGGCAGTGGCTGAAGAAAATGCCGGGGGTGGGAGAGTGGTTACAGCACCGACCTGTGGCTCCTGTGGCATTGTTCCGGCAGTACTTTATTTATTGCATAATTACAATGATGCCACCGAACAGCGCATCATCAGGGCGCTGGCCACAGCCGGACTGGTTGGTAATCTCGTGAAACACAATGCCAGTATAAGCGGAGCTATGGTGGGTTGTCAGGGCGAAGTCGGAACTGCCTGCGCCATGGCCGCTGCTGCTGCAACACAGATTTTTGGCGGGACAATCACCGAAGTGGAATATGCTGCCGAAATGGGTATGGAACATCATCTTGGCTTGACCTGTGATCCCGTTATGGGTCTGGTACAGATTCCATGTATTGAACGTAATGCTTTTGGTGCAGCGCGTGCACTGGATGCATCGACCTTTGCTATTTTATCCGATGGACGACATCGTATTTCGTTCGATGAAATTGTGCAGACGATGAAACAAACTGGTCTTGACATGAATGCCGATTATCGCGAGACCTCGACCGGCGGTCTTGCAAAAGTGATGAAAAACAGAAAGAAAAAATGAGAAAGATAATTTTCGCTGCATTTTTTTTTGCAGTCAGTACACTTTCCATTGCGCAGACTGTAGTGCGTATTCCAATCGGAAAATCATCGGAACCTGCTGATGCACCGGTGAAGCTTACTTTGATTGCCCGCATACAGAATTACAACGAACATGCTGCCTCCGACAGCGATTTTTTAAATAAGCATATCGACAGTCCAAAATCTGTCAATATCCTTGATTCGGGAAACAAGTTTTACATTCATAGTCTGGAGGGTTGCGAAACGCTTGTGTTTAGTCTCGATTCATTAAAGATGCTAAAAGTGATTCCGCATACTTTTTCCCAAAAAGACACTGCTTTGTTTCATGAAAACACGGTGCTTGGTTATTCATTTTCATATCATGGCGTTGTAAATAGTTTTAGTGGAAAACCTGTTGAATCGTGTTTTACACACAATAAAAAATATCTGTGGGTTACCTATTATCGCAGGTCGTTCGACCTGAATGCCATGCAGCCATCGGCTGTAGCAATTATTGATACAGAATGCGACTCTATTGTCAGAGTCATGCCGACGGGGCCGCTTCCGAAAATGGTGGCAGTATCGCCCGATGGAAAATATCTGGCAGTAACGCATTGGGGCGATAATACCATTGGTATCATTGACGTTTCTTCGTCAAACCCGAATGATTTTCATTATGTACATCATTTTGTGGTGGATTATCGCTTATCGTTGAAGGGGGATGGCAACAAACCCATTAATCGTGATTCTGAATGTGGGTTTTGTTTGCGTGGAACCGTGTTCTCGCCCGACGGTAAATACCTGCTTGTTGGCCGTATGGGTGGAGGAGGAATTGCTTTTTTCGACATGGATAAAATGATTTATATGGGCACATTGTGGGGAATGAAAACCAATGTGCGTCACCTTACTATTGCCGGAAACGATTTATTGGTATCCTGCACCAGACCCGGATTTGTTCAGAAGGCGCCCATAGATTCACTCATTGCCTGTATGGAACGCAAACAGAACAACTATAGTTCATGGGAAAATGCATTTGTTGGCATCGGTGTCCGCACGATTGATGTATCGCCTGATAGGAAATATATTTTCTCGGCCATCAACAATGGAAGTAAAATCGCCATAACAGATTATACTTCCATGGAAATTATCTCCACGGTCAGCGCCGATTCATTTCCGGTTGGGCTTGCTGTTACAGAAGATGGGACAAAACTGATTGTTACTTCGCAAGGAAGAAACGGGATTGGCGGAGGAAATTCTGTAATGATTTTTTCAGTAGAATACTAACGCCAGCTTGGCGAAGTGCGCTTGTTCCGGATGATGTAATTCCGGTTGATGGGCATGGTGTTTCGCTTCAGTCGTTTTTGGTAATGACTTTTATAGCCAAGTGCGGAGTTTTTCCGTTTTACATAGCGTTTGTAGTTCTTGAACTGACTTGAGCTGCAAGAACTCATTGCCATCGTTGCTACAAAAACGATGAGCAGAAGCATATATTTACTGAAGAATCTTTTCATTATCCATGAAAATTTGCGTAAAACTATACTTTTTTTTTTACATGTGCAAATCAAACATATTTTTTTACGCAAAAATGCTCATTTAGATACAGTGAAACGTGAAATTTTATGAAAAATTCCAGAATCGACGTTCTATATAATTGATAAACAGTGATATAAAATTTTAAAATTAGTTTTCAACAGCTGTTGATTTCTTATATAAATTTAGTTTTCCTGTCTCATATGTTATATTTCCTGACTTCTGACATTATTGAAATTTGGAGCGGTATTAAAAATACAACTATCAGATGGCAAACTGGTTAAAACAACCAATTTGAATATTTTGCCGCACTGACTATAACCTTTCAAAGTTACAAATACAAAAAAAACAAAACGGATTGGTTGTATTTAGGATGTCGCATAACATTTTGCGGATCAGAAATCGAGGAAGAGAAGGGCGGGCGCCGAGGGCATGATGCCTGAAATCTGTCTGAGCTGCATAATTTAATCAGACATTCCTTGCAGCGAGTTATTTCAGGCTGTGGGGGGCAGTTCATCGATTTCCCGCAAAATGTTCCAGCGACGAGATTTTCTTTTGATACTTTTCTTTTGGCGGGCAAAAGAAAAGTATGCTCAGCCTGCAAGGCTGCACTGAATCAGCTGAAAAGCCAGTGCTTACGGCAACGAATTTGGTAACTGCACTAAATGTCAGAAGTTGGGGAAATTAGTTTTCAACAGCTGTTGATTTCTTTGCATTTTTTCTTCCCCGACGTTTCGTAATTTTTATTTTACTTTGCAGCGAGTTTGGTTCATCAAAGAAAAACTCTTTGATGCTAAGAGGGAACCGGGTGAAAATCCCGGACAGTACCCGCTGCTGTAAGTCCTGAAAAAGGGCGCGGTAATTCCCCTGCCACTGTTCCGATACGCAAGGAACGGGAAGGCACCGCGCCGGGGACAAGTCAGAAGACCTGCCAGGCGTTTTTTCATGAATCTTTCGGGCGTAAGGGTCATGGAGCTTGTTTAATTTTTTAATGTTTTTTACATTATGAAACATTTTTTCCACAGTTCGCTGTTATGGCTTGCTTTAGCCATGCCTTTCATGTCAAATGCCCAATTCTCAATGGATGACATCTCATTCTGGGTTGGCTCTGGATCCAAAAAAACTGTTCTTGTCATTGATTTTAACGATGGCGCCAATCCGCAATGCTATGCCTGGGGTTATCGTTTCGATGGCACATCGGTTACCGCTGAAAAAATGATTGCCGATATTGATTCGGCCGACCATGCATTGAGTATGGTGGTTATGTCAGGTTTCGTAAATGATATAACTTATTTATCTCACGCCGGCTTAGGTGGAAATCCGGACTATTTCTCCACTTTTTCAGGCGATGGCGATACGTCCAATTGGGTTATGAATATGGGCGGCAGCGAACTGCTGACCGATTCTATGTGGTTTGGCATGTCATACACGCCATGGGATTCGTCTTTCAACCCGCTCTATAAGCCAGGTTTGCCGGTTGCTGCCAGTCCGGTAAATGGGTTTGCCGACATCCGGATTTTCAATACCATTATTTATCCCAATCCGGTTCGTGATTTTTTTACCATTAATAATTACGGGAACTTTGACCGAATGCAGATTTTCGATGTCAACGGCAAACTTGTTTGTGAATACGGAATTTTGGAGGCCAATCCGGAATATAGTCTGAATGCGGTTCCCAAGGGTTTTTATTACGCACTGTTTTACAATAACAACGCTGTTCTTCACGGCGAACTTATTATCAAGGAATGAAAACAATCGTTTTTTTATTTCTGATACAACTTTGTTTTTTCGCAAAAGCGCAGTATCCGCCTGCCGCAGGGCAGGCGGGCTCTACTGCCGTTCCGCACGACAGCGCCTGCTTTATTGATTGGGCTGGCAGTTGCAGCATTGTTCGCGGCTTTGTGAATGTTTCAGATACAACAGTTGTTGCCGGGTCTTCCAACTATGCCTCTTATGGCGCTGAATCCAATGTTGCCGGCATTGCCGACAACGTGGTTGTGAGTCTTGGCGACGGTGGTGTGGCTGATATTTTTTTCAATGTTCCGCTGGCCGATGGTTCCGGATTTGATTTTGCCGTATTTGAAAACGCGCTCACAGACTTGTTTCTGGAACTTGCATTTGTGGAAGTCAGCTCCGATGGAATTCATTTTTTCCGCATTCCTTCGTATTCGTTGACCGACACAATAGTGCAAACCGGTGGTTTCGGAAACACCGATCCGACAAAGATTCACAACCTGGCGGGCAAATACAGAGCGCTTTTCGGAACCCCTTTCGATATTGCGGATGCTCCCGATACTGCTTTACTTCGTAAAGATTCAATCACCGTGGTGCGTTTGATTGATGTTGTTGGGAGTATTGACCCTGTATATGCTTCGCGCGACTGCGAGGGCAGAAAGATCAATGACCCGTTTCCGACTCCTTTTGAATCATGCGGTTTTGATCTGGATGCGGTTGGTGTTATCAACAACCGCAGCAATACTGGTTTTGACGAGTATCAGAAAATAGTTCATGTTTATCCTGATCCGGCAAGCGACGTGATTTATTTCAATTCATCTGAGACTGAGCGCGTTTTCATTTATTCGTGCAGCGGGCATCTGATGCGGGAATACAATGGTTCGGAAAAATCGGCTGATGTTTCAGGATTGGATAATGGCATTTATTTTCTTAGAACTTCTGAAGGAAAATCATCAAAATTCATAGTATTTCATTAATGAAAGGGTTGTTTTTCATATTGTTTCTTTTGTTAGGTTTCCTGTTGAATGCTCAGCAGCAAAATGATACAATATGGCTGAAACCGGTTGACATTTCGGCCCCGGCCGATGATTCGGTATTCATGATTTCCGTTTCCGGCAAGCTGATTCCTGCGGATGAAAATCTCTCCATTGAAAATGCTTTGTCGCGCTATTCACCTGTGTTTTTCAAAACTTATTCTCCCGGTGGTATTGCAAGCATTTCGCATCGGGGCTTCGGGGCTTCGCAGACTTTGTTTGTGTGGAATGGGTTTGCTTTGAATCAGCTCACGCTTGGACAGCCGGCGTTGAATGGCATGCAGGTGAATGAAAACATGCATTTTGGAATCGTGTCCGGAACATTGGCTGCGTCTGATTTTTCCGGAGGTCTGTCATCGTATATCTATGTAGATGATGGCTTTTATCGCGATAGCAGTCTTATGCGAAGACTTGTCATTTCAGGAGGAAGTTTTGGAGCCGGCTCTGCTTCTTTCTTTTCAGACTACAGAATAAAAAAGTCACGTGTTTCTTTCGAACTGTCAGGAATGAATGTGGTTAATAATTACAGGTTTCATAACAATGCAGAAGGAGCAGGTGTTGAGCAATGGCCTCTTCAAAACCGCGTTAACGCTTCATATTTTGGCATGACTGTTAAAAGCAATCTCCTGATTCCGTTGAAAAATGGCGACTTCAAATTTTCCTTATGGGCGGGTTCACAATTTAATGAATCGCCTGCACAGTTGCTGAGCCCGCAGCTTTCTGACAATGAAAGTCAGGAAAACAGATTTGTCAGAATGAGTGGATTTGTCCCTTTACTTACCGCTGCTGATGCAGGGTTACAGATTCGCTTCTTTTTTAGTGCCGATACTTTTTTATACCGAAACAAACAGTTGTCCATCAGTGATGGAACAGCATCACAAACGCTGGCGACACGCTGGAATGCCTATCTGCGTGCAGGTGCCGGGCATGAATTCAAGTTTGAGTATTATCCTGAATTCAACAGGGTGCTTTCAGAAAATTTTTCAAAACCCGTTCTCAGTACAGATCAGCGTTTGAATCTGAATTATTGTTTAAACAGATCCGATGTTGTAAAAGCGATTATCTGGACACATTTTATTACTCGCAATTTCGATGAATTGTTCCCGTTGCCGGGACTCTCATTGAGTTTTATGCCAGGCAACAGTTCAAAAGCGAATTGGAAAAGATTGAAGTGGCTGAGTGTGAATGCAGGAATTGCGCGCAATATGCGCATGCCGACTATGAACGATTTATTCTGGGAACCTGGTGGAAACCCTTATCTGAAGCCCGAAGACGCATGGATGGCGGATATGGCTATTGTTGCATCTTCTGCTTTTAAAAAAATCAAATGGGATTTTAAAGTAATGCCTTTTTTCTCTGAAACTTTTAATCTGATTCGTTGGACTCCTGATTCCTTATCGTCTCAATGGATTGCTTCAAATGTTTCTGAATCGCGTCAATATGGCGTAGAAGGCGTTGCTGCGTGTTCTTATTCATGGCAGCAAAATACAATTACCGGATCGATGAATGTGACCCGTGTTTTTGCTCAGGATATGAGCGGCGATAAAGTATTCACTCTGATGTATGTGCCAGATAAAACGATGAATTCATCTGTGTCTTTTGAACACGGCATCTGGAGCGGAGGATACGAGTTTCATTATACCGGAAAACGCTATTCCAGCAGCGATAATGACCGATACATGCCCGAAATATTTTTGCATGATGTGTTTTTTTCTGTTGTGAAAAAAATAAAATCAGATCAGTTGTCGCTCTCTTTGCGCTTTAATAATATAATGAATGCCGATTATCAGTACATCGCCTGGTATCCCATGCCGCGAAGAAATTTTCATGTCACGCTCAAATGGAAATGGAATGAATAGGTGGCTGCTTATATTATTGCTTGCTTTGTCGCTGTATTCATGCACCAATATTGAATTCGGCGAAGTGAACACATTGGACAATTCGCCCTCTTCTTTTCATAATGGTGCGTTTGTTATCAACGAAGGACTTTTTAATTCTGGCGGAGGCGATGTATCGTGGATTGATTTCAGCAATGGCACCATCAGCAATGAAATTTTCCGTTCAGTGAATGGCTTTCCACCCGGAGACATCCCATTTCATGCGGCTTTGAGCGGTGACAATATTTTCCTTACTATCAACAACTCCGCAAAAGTGTATATAATCAACGATGATTTCGAAGTGGTTAAAATAATTGAAGGAATTGCATCACCTCGCGAAATCTGCGCTGGTAGCGGAAATACAATGTTTGTGTCTTCATTGTACAAGCCCTACATTTATGTGATTGATGCGGAGCAGGGAATTCTGAGCGACAGTATTTACACTGAACGACCGGTCGAAAATCTGTTGCTGCATGCCGGTAAACTGTGGGCTACACACTGGTCGAAGCTGGTATCAACACAAACCAATAACGCTTTGCTTGTCATCGACACAACATCCATGCAGCTTGAAGACTCTGTCATCATTGGTGTAGAGCCTAACAGCATGGGTGTTGATGTGAATGGTTTCATCTGGGTATTGTGCAGCGGTGGATTTGATCAAGCAGAAATGGCAAAGATTGTTGTCATTGATCCGCTGTCGCATTCAATTATCCGAAACATTCCATTTGCATCTTCGTCCGATTATCCTTCAGCATTGGTGATGAATGCTGCGCGTGATTCATTGTACTTTGTTAATCAGCACATCTATAAAATGGCTGTCAGCGCTACTTCGGTGCCTACAACTGCATGGATACAATCTTCAGGAAATACTTTTTACCGCCTCGCTGTGAATCCAACGGACAACTCGCTTTGGGTGAGCGATGCCGGCGATTATGTGCATGCAGGCCAGGTGCTGCATTATTCTTTATCAGGCAATTTATTGCAGACTTTTAATGCCGGCGTGGTGCCGGGCTATGTTGTTTTTCGGGAGTAGGGTCGCTTCGCGATGTTTAAACTTCGCGCAGCTTGTAGCTGTATTCACTGACCTGCAGCGCAGGTCAAAGAATAATAGCCCGGCCTGCTGTGTCACGTTTTACGTGAAACGGCCGGGAAAAAGATGAAGCAAAACCGACCTCAGAGAGGTCGAATAAAGACGATATTAACGCAATGATTTTTTTGAAACCAGGGGCATTAGACCCTGTCAGGGTCTTGTTTTTGTGCTTATTTACACCCGGCTTCGCCGGATGCTATTATTGTTTGACATCCTCCGGATGTCAGTATTATTTTCGAGAAATGATACAATGTCTTAATTGTCGGGACACACCAAAAGGGATTATAATTTTGTATGAATCACTATATCTGATTTTTGCAAAAAGTTAAAAGGCAAGTGTCGATGCCAGGAATTTAGACTCCGCGCAACTTGCAGCCAAAACGATTTTCAAAATGAATAAAAAGTCAACCTATTCGATTACAAAATAATTAATAATGTCACCCGATAAGCTGTCAAAAGCAAATATTATGGAAGGAAATTACCTGACATATTTAAATAATTAGTAAGGAAATTACCTGACGAATATTTAAGTCGGGTTATCTTGTATGTTGTTTTTCGGGAGTGAAGGTGCTCCGTGAAGTTTAAACTTCGCGAAGCGGATAGCTGCAAAAATCCGCAATAGCACAGCTTCCACACAAAGGTTTGCGTGCCTTGCAGACATAGCGTCCATGCAAAATGAGCCAGTGGTGCAGGTCGTGGAGCACATCAGCGGGAGCGATGGATACCAGCGCCTTTTCGACTGCCAGCGGGGTTGTGGCTCCGGGAGCCAGTCCCAGACGTACGCTTACTCGTTGCACATGTGTGTCAACCGCAATAACATTCTGTTGGAACAAAACGGAGGCAAGTACATGTGCTGTTTTGCGCCCCACACCCGGCAATTGCTGCATCTCTTCGGGATCGGTCGGTAATTTCCCCTTGTATTTTCCGGTCAGCATTTCGGCCATGGCTTTTAGGTTGCGGGCCTTGTTGTTGGGATAGGAACAGGATCTTATTTTTTCATAAATCGCAGATTCAGTAGCCGCAGCCAATGTTTTGGCGTTAGGGAATGTTTTAAAAAAATCAGGTGTAATTTTATTTACGCGCACATCGGTGCATTGGGCACTCAGAATCACAGCTACAATCAGCTCATACGGGTTTTTATAATCAAGCTCGGTTTTGGGAATCGGGTTGTTCTGCTGAAATATTTCAATGATTTTTGCGAGTCGCTGTTTGCGCGTCATAACGAATAACTATTTGATATGATAATTTGACATGTCGCTCAGTTTATGCGATTTCAGGTACTCAATCAGCTCGGCTGTAACTTTGTGAAAAATGCCACCCATCAGGCATTTGTCAAATGGGCAGATGGGCTTATCGAACGGACAGGTTTTAATGGATATTTTCCCTTCAATGGCTTCATAAATATCAAGCATGGAAATGTCTGATGGCTCCATGGCAAGTGAAAACCCGCCAGCAGGGCCGCGAACCGAACTAACGAAACCCGATTTAACCAATGTTTGCATTACCTTGGCTATATGGTTCTTACTGGCACCGGTTTTTTCTGCGATTACATTAACATTCATAAAATTATGTTCGCTATTCGAAATCAATACCAAGGCATGAATACCTATCGAAGCTGCTTCGCTCAATTGAATTGGTTTGGGCATTATTTCGGTATTTAGTAAAATTCGGTACAAAAATACTTAAATAATTTTTATTCTCTGACAAAGACACATTTTTATTCAGGGTCAACGCATTTGAATGCGTCTGTCCTGCAATATTATTGTTTTTGATACCGGCGATTTTTGGGAAACCACTATATTTGTAAAAAAATCAGAAAAAATGAAGAATGTAAAAGACATGGGATTTAACACACAGCTTGTTCATGCAGGTGATTTTGAAGATGCTTTCGGAAGTGCTGTAATCCCTATTTATCAGACATCGACCTTTGCTTTTCGTAATGCGCAGCAGGGTGCCGACCGTTTTGCGGGAAAAGAAAAAGGTTTTATTTATAGCCGCATTGGGAATCCGACCATTGGTGCTCTTGAAGACAAACTGGCTGTGATGGAAAACGGTTTTGGAGGTATTGCAACAAGCTCGGGCATGGGTGCTGTATCTACTGTGTATCTTGCCATGTTGTCGCAAGGCGACCATATGATCAGTTCCTCTGCAGTGTATGGGCCAAGCCGTAATATTATGGAAAATCACTTTGTGCGTTTTGGAATTGAAAGCACTTATATCGATACCAGTGATTTGAGTCTTATTGAAAAGTCAATCAAGCCAAACACAAAATTGTTATATATTGAGTCACCGGCCAATCCGACCATGACAATAACCGACATCAAAGCCGCATCGGATCTGGCTCACAAGCATGGTATCATGGTTTGTGTTGATAACACTTTCAGCAGCCCGGCACTTCAGAATCCATTAAACCTTGGAGCTGATATTGTTCTCCATTCACTTACAAAATACATTAATGGACATGCTGACATTGTCGGTGGAGCCGTTATTGCAAAAACCGAAGAAACCTATAAAAAACTCCGGGCCATTATGGTTGGATTTGGTTACAATATGGACCCTCATCAGGCCTATATGGTTATTCGTGGAGCAAAAACACTCGCATTGCGTGTTGAGCGCGCTCAGCAAAGCGCCATGAAAGTGGCCGAATATCTCGAAAGTCATCCGAAAATTGCCTGGGTTAAATATCCGGGCCTGAAGTCGCATCCACAGCATGAACTGGCGAAAAAACAGTCGAAAGGTTTTGGCAGCATGATCAGCTTTGAGATGAAAGGAGGATACGAGGCAGGTGTAAAACTCATGAACAATGTTCATCTGATTATGCTTGCGGTTTCGTTGGGTGGAGTTGAATCGCTTATTCAGCATCCCGCTTCGATGACACATGCCGGTGTTTCTTCTGAAGGCAAAAAAGCCGCTTTTATTACCGATGGTCTTGTTCGCTTGTCGGTTGGAATTGAAGAAGTAGAAGACATTCTGAATGATCTCGGGCATGCATTGGAAATGGTATAAATGAAAAAACTGATCATCATAGGGCTACTGTTCTATTGCACTGGCTTTGTCAATGCACAGAAAGTAGCCGTGGTGCTCAGTGGTGGTGGCTCGAAAGGAGCAGCTCATATCGGAGTTCTACGAGCACTCGAAGATAATCAGATTCCCATCGATTATATAGCAGGAACGTCTATTGGAGCCATTATCGGTGGACTATACGCCAGCGGATGGACTACCGATCAGATGGAACAATTGATTACATCGGAGCAATTTTTGATGTGGGCTACGGGTGCCATTGATGAAAAATATGTGTATTATTTCAAACAGCCCGAACCCGATGCATCCTGGGCTTCGTTTCGTGTAAATGCCGATAGCATCTGGAGTTTCGATGTACCGACCAATCTTGTTTCATCCGGGCAGATGGATTTCATTTTTATGGAAATTTTTGCTCAGGCCAACGCTGTTTGTAAAGGTGATTTCGATTCTCTCTTTGTGCCTTTTCGTTGTATTGGAGCCAATATTACAGATTCAAAAGCTGAGGTTTTCAGTGGCGGAAATTTGGTGAAATCCATTCGGGCATCGATGACCTATCCTTTGTATTTTAAACCCATTACCATTGATGGTAAAATGTATATGGATGGAGGCATGTTCAATAACTTCCCGGCCGATGTAGCATTAAAGGATTTCGATCCCGATATTATTATCGGATCCAAGGTGGCTGCCGAAAATGCGGTACCCGATCCCGACAATATCATGTCGCAGCTTGAAAACATTTTTATGATCGAAACATCCTACGATTTGCCCTGCAACAGCAGTGTGCTGATTGAACCCCAAATACCGACAACCAATGTTGTTGATTTTTCTCATTCCGCCGAGTATATCAAATTGGGTTATGATGCGGCCATGTCAAAAATTCCGCAAATCAGGGAATTTGTTATAGACAGTGTTTCCAAGGACGAAATGCAATTGCGCCGCGATACTTTTAATAAACGCAAGCCACCTTTGGTTTTTGATGAGGTTGAGGTTACAGGCATGAATAAAATGCAGCGTCAGTATGTGCTTAATTATTTTTCGCGCCGCGAGACCGTTGGAATTGAACGAACGCGTGAAGACTATTACCGCTTGATGACGGATCATGCTATCCGCACTATTTATCCTATGGCTGATTACAAGGATACCTCCGGGAGTTTTACCCTGAATCTGGAAGTGAAAAAAGAATCGAATATTTTACTGCGTTTTGGAGGACTTGTTTCTTCCAACCCGGTCAATCAGGCCTTTGCCGAAGTGAGTTATAAATATCTTCAGCGTAATGCTGCTACTGTCAGGGCCAATATGTATGCCGGCCGTTTCTACAGTTCGGCATTACTTGGAATGCGGCTCGATTTTCCCGGACATCCGCAATATGCCTTGTTTGGCCGGATTGTTTACAATCAGTGGGATTATTTCAAAACCACTTCGCATTTTTTTGAAGATAAAAATCCAAGCTATCTGATTGTTAACGATTATCATTGGGATTGCGGTGTTGTTGTACCTGCCCGAAACAAAGGAAAAGTAACACTGGCTGGCTCTGCTATGATTATTGATGATGAATATTTCCAGGATAATTATTTCACACGAACCGACATCCCTGACAAAACAAATTTCAAAGCATGGAGCGTTTCAGCCGAATGGGAGCGGAATACGCTCAATAAAAAACAGTATGCCAACAAGGGAACTCTGCTTCATTTGCGTACCGGTTTTGTTCAGGGTAAGGAAAATACAGTGCCTGGTACCACCTCGGTGCTTTCTGTCGATTATTCGGCTCATCATAGCTGGTTTTACATGCAGTTTATCTATGAAAATTATTTCAGCTTTATGGGGCGTTTACGCATGGGTTGGTATAATGACATTTATTTCTCAAATCGTGATTTTTTTGGTAGTTATACTGCAACCATGCTTTTTGCCAATCCATTTCAGCCATTGCCTGAAATGAAAGCACTTTTTATGCCTCAATACCGGGCTCATCAGTATGCCGGAGCCGGATTGAAAAGTATTTTTATGATCCGCGATAATTTTGATATCCGTGGCGAGGCCTATCTGTGTCAGCCCATTCGCGATATAACCATGGGACCGAGCGGCATTTATGCTACATACGGGCCATGGCTCAGAAGCCGTTATTTTGTGGCTTCGGCCGGACTTGTTTTTCATAGCCCGGTAGGACCGATTGCCATTACAGCCAGTTATTACGATAAATACGATGAGCCATTGATGCTGTCGTTTTATTTTGGATATATTCTATTTAATCCGAAAGCTGTTAATTGAAAAGGTCTTTAATTCATTAAGTTTTTTAAATTTGCAGTCCTTATTGTGAATATTGAATTTCAAAGTGATGGAAGAAAAGAAAGAAACCCCGGCTGAAAATGCTGATTCTAAGCTGAATGAAAGCGAAGTCGTTCAACAGGAAGTTAATGAATCTACTGAGGTTGAAACCAACACCCCGGTAGCGGAAAATGAATTCGCCCATGGCGAAGATTCGTATGTGCTTGAAGAAGCGGATGAAAGTCCGCAGGAAGAAGAGCACATTACTGAAAATCATGATTTGGATTACAGCAAATGGGACAACTATAACCTGGATGAAATTAAGGCCGAAGCGCTCAATGTCATTCAACAGATCGAAGATTTGATGCAGGTTGGTCAGGCCTTGAAAAAACTCCGCGAATTACATAATGCTCAAATTGAAATTGAGCATCAGAAACTTGCGGAACTGGGCGAAGATGACCCCGAAGCACATGAACATAAAACTGAACTTGATAAAAAAACCGGTGAATTCAATGCCATCTGGGGTATTTATCAGGAGAAAAGAAAAGAACATTTTGATAATTTAGTCAGGCAGCAGGAAGAAAATTTCGAGAAAAAACTTGTGCTGCTCGATGATCTTAAGAAACTTATTGAAGAAGGTGAGCCACTGAAAAACACTTTTGATGAGTTTAAACGTATTCAGGAAAAATGGCGCGAAATAGGCATGGTGCCCAAGGATAAGAGCAATGACCTATGGCTCAATTACAACCATCATGTTCAGATGTTTTTAGACAAAGTCAAGCTCAATCGCGAATTGCGTGATCTTGACATGAAAAAGAACATGGAAATTAAAGTTGAATTGTGCGAAAAAGCTGAAGAACTGATATTTGAAAAGTCGCTGCATGAATCATTTAAAAAACTGCAGGATCTGCATCGGCAGTGGAAGGAAACCGGCCCTGTGCCATCGGATGTGAAAGATCAGATATGGGAAAGATTTCGCAATGCTTCGGAAAAAATCAGAGAAATACGTATTTCGCATTACGAAGAACTCAATAAAAAACTCGAAGCCAACCTTGAAGCCAAACAAGCGCTTGTTGACAAAGCAAGAAATATTGCTTCGGCCGAAATCAATACGATGAAGGAATGGAATGCTGCCACAAAGGAAATGAATGAGCTTTTTGGCTTGTGGCGAACCATTGGACCGGCTCCGAAAGAAAACAATGATAAAGTCTGGACCGATTTTAAAGGAATTCTTGATGTATTTTACGCTGCACGTAAAGAGTATTTCAATGCCATTCGCAGCGAACTGAATGAGAACTATAATAAAAAACTGAATATTTGCCTCGAGGCAGAAGCACTCAGAGAAAGCAATGACTGGAAGAAAACCAGCAATGAATTAATCCGGCTGCAGAATGAGTGGAAAAAAGTTGGCCCTGTGCCAAAAGTAAAATCAGATGTAATCTGGAAAAGATTCCGCGCTGCCTGCGATGAGTTTTTCAATCGCAAAAAAAACTATTTCGAAAACCTGTCAACGGTTGAAGCTGAAAACCTGCAGAAAAAGATGGATCTGATTAAAGAACTCGAAGAGCGTACTTTTTCTGACGACAGCAAAGAAAATCTCAATGTTATTCATGAATTTCAGCGTCGTTGGTTTGAAATTGGCCGGGTACCGATTGAGAAAAAAGATGAAATTCAGGCCGAATGGCAAAAGTCCATTGATCAAACACTTGATAAACTTAAAATCAGTCGCTTTGAATCAGAAAACACCCGCTACAAAGAGCGCATGGAGTCTGTGTCGAAGATGAGTGATGGCCGCGATAAAATGTGGTCTGAAGTTAAAAAACTGCGCTTTAATATATCTAAACTGGAGCAGGATGTGCAGCTGTGGGAAAACAACCTGGGCTTTTTTGCCAATTCCAAAAATGCCGAAGTCCTGCTGAGTGAATTCCGCGATAAAATTGAGCGAGCTAAAACTGATATTAAGGTAATGAAAGAAAAAGAAAAGTATCTTCAGAACCTGATGAATGATGGTAAAAAATAATTTTTAATTTATTGTTGTGCGAAAAAAAACTTTTGTATTTTTGCACACCGAAACTGTCCTGTGGTGTAACTGGCAACACGTCTGATTCTGGATCAGAAGAGTTTAGGTTCGACCCCTAACAGGACAACAAAGTCTGAAAGCCGCTGATGAAGCGGCTTTTTGCATTTTAATCCCTCGAAGGGTTCAACACCTTTTGAGGGATTGCACAATTCGAGGGGGTTGCAAAATTTTTTTTAGAAAAATAAAATATCGCAGAATTTTATTGCGTTATTCAAATACCAATAACCTAAAAACCAAATATCATGAAAAGTCTGATGTTAAGCGCAGCTTTTGCTGCCATGTTCTTCCTTGTTTCATGTGGCGATGGCAAGAAAGAAGAAAAGAAAACCGACAGTACGGAAGTGAAAACCGAAGTCGTTGACACAACGCTGACCGAAACAACGCCTACAGTTGATGTTTCGGAAACCAACACCGAAGCTAAGCCGGTAAATGAACCCGAAACCAATACCGGAACTCCGGTGCGGGGGAACAAGTAAAATCGCCTGTAACTTTCAATAACAAAAGAGGCCGCTGCAAAGCGGCTTCTTTGCATTTTTAGATGCATGATCCGCCAACCGAAAACTGATTTATTGTTGACTTTCATCAGACCTGCCTATAATTTTGGAGGACAAATTTTTATTTATGAAGAAAATTATACTTGTTCTGTTATTGTCATCCGCTTTTGCTTCATTTGCTCAGAACTATATTACTGAAGCATCAGGAATCCAAATCGGGAAAGTGAATTCTTTTCTGAAATTATCCAACAATAGTTTATTAATTGGCTCTGACAACGGCCTGTTCAGTTACAGCCAAGGCAGTGCTAACGCTGTTTTGCCTGCCTCGATACATGGAGTCAGCGACATGGCAGTTGACAACAGTGGTTTTGTTTGGCTTGCCACACACAACGCTGGTTTGGTGAAACTGAACAGCAGCGCCACTTCAATTCTTCAGGTGTGGAATTCAGTTAATTCGGCGTTGCCCTTTGCATTGAAGCACATAGAGATTGACCCTGCAAACGGCGTTTGGATTGCTTCCGATCATGCCATCTGGCTGATGAATGGCGCTCAGTTTACAGGTTTTTCTTTTCCTACGGGGACTACTTTATCAGGAGTGAAAGATATTCTGAATTATGGTGGACAAACGTTATTCCTGATGAAAGATTCTATTTGTAGGTTTAATGGATCTGGTTTTTCCGGCATCAATTACGATGAGTATGCATCTTTGTCAGTAACAGGCTCTGGTGAAATATTTACATGCAATGATAGTTTGATTTACAAATACAACGGAACCGCATTCATTTGTGATTCGGCTTTGAGTGCAGGTTGTAATGCCAATGTCTTTCATTTGTCAAAGCTTGAGTTTTTTGATGTTTTAAAAACCGGTAGTGAGTATTATGTTTTTTCTCCCAGTTATGTGATGATTGCAGCCAATCAGGCACCTGCTCAGTTATATTTTCCTTCAAGCGGCTTCTTTATGCCGGGCATGCAATGGCATGCAGTCTTTTCCGATTTTCCGCAATTATTCATTGGCTTTTCGGACGGATTTCTTATTACCAATTTTCAGTATTTTGCGACACTGAGCAATGGATACCAGTATCTGGATTTATACCGGATGCGGGCGCCTGTTTTAGCAAACGGCACCTTGTTCAACTTCAATTCAATACTGGGCAGAAATGTATTTGAAGCACCGAAAGGAACCGGCAAATCGCCGATGTTTATTGCAATGCCATGGATGGCGGGACTGGATCAGAACAACCAGCTGCATCTGGCTGCCCAGAGATATACTCAGATTGGGCATGATTTCTTTCCTGGCACACTGAAGGTCAACAGTGCCAATCCTTCGGGAAATACTGACCATGCGCGGGTTTGGAAAGTGAGCAGGCAGGAAATCGATTATCATGCAGCTCACTGGAATCAGAGTGGCTATGCGATGCCGGAAGCCATCATGTCATGGCCGGGGAATGGAAACGCTTTATATGATGAGGCGCCGATACTGGCTCCATTTGCCGACATTAATCAAAACGGCTATTACGAACCGGACCAGGGCGAATATCCTGTTATCAGAGGCGAGCAGGCCATCTACTTCATTTACAACGATGCCGCAGCCCCACATACTGAGTCCGGTGGTGAACCTTTGGGTCTTGAAGTACATGGAATGGCTTATGTCATGCGTGATTCATCATCCATGACAGGGGTTAACAATACCGACAACACCATCTTTTTGCATTATACGATTATCAACCGGTCGCAAAATGATTATCATCAGATGAAGCTCGCCATGTTTTCCGATATTGACATAGGATACGCTTATAATGATTATGTTGGTTGCGATACAATTCTCGACAGTTACTTTATTTACAATGCTCCGGGTGTTGATTCCGTCTCGTCGGGATGCTATTATTGTTATTCCGATGTATTGCCGGCGATGGGACTGACTTTTTTAAGTCATAAAATGCAATCATTCTCTGCTTATAATAACATTGGCACATTGCCTTCTTACTGTGTTGATCCGGAAATATCCACGCATTACTGGAATGTTATGAACGGGTTGTTCAGAGATGGTTCACCTATGACTTATGGTGGAAATGGCTATGGCGGATCCATCCCTGTGAATTATATGTTTCCGGGTGATCCCATTGATTCAACGCAATGGTCGGATATGTCGGCCGGGAACCTGCCTTTTGACCGTCGTGGAGTGGGAGTGATTGAGTTTGATTCTCTTGGTGCCGGTCAAAGTGTGTGTCTTGATTTCGCCTTTGTTTTTGATGACGAATTGAACGGAACAGACAACACAATCAATGTGACATTGCTGAAAAAACGGATTGGCGAAATCAGAACATTCTTTTTTAATCAGCAACTCGAATGTCTCTATTACGAACATAATTACATGCAAACACAGGCGGGGAGTTATGTTGATACTCTGCTTGCATTTGTCGATACTTGTGTGATTGATCCGTATTCACCAGTCGATTCGGCTTGGATAAATGATTTAACCACTGTTGGAAACACGGTGTATGTCGATTGGATTGTTACTCAGCATGGTGATACATTTTATTTCAATAATGTGCCTTATGTTCTTCAGAATTCAGGCACGCAGTTGTTTGTCCTTGTGCTTCGCTGCATGTTTGATGGCCGTGGAAGCCAGACTCACCTTGTTTATCTCAATGCATCGTTTGAAGCTTCTCCGGAGCCGGGAAAGCCCATTCTGGAGATTGCATTGTTTCCCAATCCTGCCACGGATTACGTTACGGTTGTTTTCCCTGAAGGTCAATTGCCGGAAGTTCTTCAGATCATAAACATGAATGGTCAGATTATCGATTCCTATGAAGTATCTTCTTCGTCGGTCAGCATTCCTGTTGCATGGCTTGCCTCCGGTCTTTATCTCATGCATGCTGTTCGCAGCAATGAATCATTGCCTTTTTTCATTCAGCAATAGTGCATAGTTGAAATTATTGCGGCATTTCCGAAACTGGAATAATGCTCATATCCCATTGGTCGCGAAGATCGTATTTCTTGCCATTTATAAATAACACGGAGCCCCCTGCAATCGTAGCCAGCGCTCCGGTCCCGGCAATTATCATTCCGAACGGGATCAGAAATATTTCGGACCAGACATCGGGATTCAGCCCATCGATGAGAATGATGCTGCCCATAATAAAAACGACCAGACCCGTTGCACCCAGTACGCCGCCTGCAATTTTTGTGACCAGCAGTCCGGTGCTGTTGCCTCTGATTTTTGGAATCTGGTCTGCCGCGAAAGTGATAGCATCAACACGTAGGGTGCTGTCGGATGGAATATAAAGTTGTCCGGTATATTCTGTATTGTCGCTGGTATATATTTTTATCCGGCGACCTTCTTCAATGTATCGAACTTTGTCGGGATTACTTTTTTTTACCAGTTTGACAACATATTCGGAATTTTGTCCTGATGCAAAAAATGAGGCCAGAATACTAAATAATATAAACCAAATTATTGATTTCATAGATAAAGTGGTTGGGTTATGCAAATTAATACAATTATTTTATTGAATGCAAATGAATAACATATAATTACAATATAGATTTATTGATTTATGACAAATAGCAGTTTATAGCTTTAAAGACAATGTGTTAACCCTTTGTTTGTGATGTAATTTTGTATTATGAAAACAATTATTCTTGCAGCCGGCTGTTTCTGGTCGGTACAATATAAGCTTAGTAATGTTGAAGGAGTGCTTTCAACAAAGGCGGTATATGCCAATGGGATAGTAGCTGAAGCAACATATCAGCAGGTTTGTTCCGGTACCACGGGACATGCCGAAGGTGTTCTTGTGACGTACAATGATTCGATTTTGACAACTGAAGTTTTATTGCGTTTTTTCTTTCTTACACACGACGCCACGCAGCTCAACCGTCAGGGTCCGGATATCGGCGAGCAATATCGTTCGGGTATTTTCTATTTCGACGAAGAGCAGCGTGAAACTGCATTAAAACTTATTGAGGAGCTGCAGCAGTTGCCGAAATACGCCGGCAAAAAGATTACAACCATTGTTGAACCGGCCTCGTTGTATAATGCTGCGGAGGAATATCATCAGGAGTATTATCGGAAGAAAGGATTCTGATTTAAGAACAAGGATTTGAGATTTCTGATTTTTGATCGGATTATGATTGGTAAATTACGAAATTTTGAATAGAAGTTCGGGAATTATGAACTATGTTTTTTTCGTGATTCTACAGTCATTTTATTTTTGATTAAGACCAGAGACGTATAATTTGATTGAATGGCGAATTATTTTTGTTTGCTGATTTTATTGTTTGCTGCGTTTAGTCTGGCTTGCGAAGTTTTCACACTGGCAACAAAAATTGAAACCAACTCATCTGTTTCCTGGAAAATCTTATTGCCATTTTTTACTTTTGAAAACGATGATGACCGGTTAATGATTTTAAGACATACCAATGCTTCACGAAGCTCTTTCAAAGCCACTTTAAGTTTGTGAACAAAATCTTTTCTGGATTCGGCTGCCTGAGCTTCACCATAATTCAGCGCAGCTGAAACTGTTGCTCGGGTTAGTTGATCAGTAAAGTAATCCCCAACTTTTCCACCTGGAAAGTCTTTGCAAAATTCAATCACAGAAACAGAGAGGCTTACAAGCCTTTCTTCCAACTGATATCGCATCTGTGATTCCTCTGCATATCTGACAACTACATTTCCAATTTCATACTTCTTTTCTTTCATATAAAAAAGTTTAAGGTTGAAAGTTTAAAGACCTTAGTGTTCAATGAACTTGTAAACAAACTTCGCAATGACAATTCTAGGAATGTTCAAAAATAACAGTTCTTACAAAAAAATCAAATTGATCATCCTTAATAATGCCAGTGATCGACTCAGGTAGTCCAACATTCCATAG
>DAOPKE010000045.1:0-22492 GCA_035390965.1 Bacteroidales bacterium
TCGAACCCGCGACCCCGTGCGTGACAGGCACGTATTCTAACCAACTGAACTACCGAACCGTTTGAACTTTCCCTTGGTTTTGGGACTGCAAATATAGAAACTTTTTTTTAATTGTAACACGACCAGCTAAAATATTTTTTTAATTCACTTACCGACCTATCAGAGACAGTACTCCGTTGATGAATGTCAGCGGGTGACAGGGATTGCCCGGGACATATAAGTCGACTTTAATATTATTTCCTGGCGCGGATTTGCAATCCGTGACAGGCTCTGCTATTTTGCGGTTCAGCGCCGGGCTGTTTGCAAAGATGCCGCCCGAAACAGCATCCACTCCGGCAAGTATGCATATTTTCGGGGAGGGGATTGCTTCCCAGGTAATCCGTATTGCTTCTGCCATGTTTTGCGTGATTGGGCCGGTAATCACCATTCCATCGGCGTGACGCGGTGAGGCAACAAATTCAATTCCATAGCGTCCCATATCAAAGTTGACGTTGCCAGAAGCATTCAGTTCCATTTCGCACGAATTGTCGCCACCGGCTGATACCTGTCGCAGCTTGAGCGATTTACGGAAAAGCTTGCGTACTTCTTTGCGGCGTAGTTCATCATTAAAGCGTATGGGTTCTTTTTGTCCCGGATAAATCTTCAGCATCTCCTGATCATTGGTTGCCAGTTTGTAGTCATTGGTAAATCTGATTTTATCTGGCAACGCAAACTGACATTCCTTGCAGAAGACGCATTTGCCAAGGTTGAGACAGAATGGCTCTTTCTCAAAAGCGTTTGTTGGACAAAGCGCCGAAACCATCGCCTGTTCCTCTTTTGTAATATCTGTGCTGATTTCAGGTCGTCCGCGAAACAGTTCGGTGAGAACTGCTTTTTTCAGATCAGGAACAAATTGGAGCCCATGATGAATCAGAATACCGGTTTCAGGAATTCCTACATAAGCATTCCTGATATTTCTGTTTTTTTCCGTTTCTTTTTCCGGTAGCACCGGAAGTTGCAATTCGCGCGAAAATTTCATAATAGTTGTTGATTATAAATCGTAACCACAATAACTCAGGTTGAAACTTTTGTTGCAGACCGGAAAATCCGAAATCTCCTGATTCCGCACGGCGAGTGCCAATCCGGTCCAATTGTGCAGCGAAGGGTCGGTGATTTTATATTTTGAAATTTCTCCTTTTTCGTTGGTGACAGCCACATGAACAATTTCGCCGCGCCATCCTTCTGTCATCGAAATACATACAGAATCCGCTGCCAGAGACAGATTGTAGTTGGGCGCCGTATTTTTCTCATCATCATTCTGGCGTGGATTTGCAATCCGTGACAGAATATCCCCGACGATTGTCCTTATCAATTCAATCGACTTCGATATCTCGCATCTGCGCATGAGTGCGCGCGCCAATACATCGCCGCTGGTGAATATCTCAGGTTTGTATTTATACTTTTTATATGCCTGAAATGGATGTGTGGTCCGCACATCGCGCGGGATTCCGCACATGCGGGCAGCCATTCCCGTGAGTCCTGCCCGTAGTCCCTGCTCTTTTGAAACGATTCCGATTCCATCGAAACGCGACAATGCACCGGGCATAGAGAAAAGATGTGCAGCCATTTCGCTATATCTGTTTTCGACATATTGCAGGTTTTTCAGAATTTCATTGGCTACTTCTTTTGTCATCGGATAATGAGTTCCACCGGCACGGATAAATCCTTTGCCTAAGCGGTTTCCGCACCAGTACTGTGTTGTATTGATAACTACGGTGCGCAGCGATTCACATACCACTTGTCCCAACTGATAAGCAATATCGGCGCACAATGCCGATGTATCACCAATATGAAATGCAATTCTTTCCAGCTCCAATGCAATGGCACGCTCCATTTGCAGGGTTTCATCAGGTGTTTTACCGGCCAGTTCTTCCATAAGCTGGGCGTGGCACAATGAATGTCCGACAGCTGTATCTCCTGCAATGCTGTCGCTGAGTACCGCTCTTTTGATATTGCTGTCTGCCGAAACAAAAAGGTCTTCAACCCCGCGGTGCTGGTACCCCAGATGAATTTCAAGGTGATAGACTTTTTCGCCGTTGCAGATAAAACGAAAATGACCCGGCTCAATAATGCCTGCATGAACAGGACCTACCCCAACCTGGTGCAATTCGATGCTATCGCTGCTGAAAAACGGATATGTATTCATGCAGCTTGATTGGTCGTAACGGTTATGCGGCCATCTGACCGGTTTCAGCCAGGGATGCCCCGGGAAATCAACCCCATGATTCTCATGTATTTCGCGTTCAAAAACATGCATAGCATTTATTTCCGGAGTCAGTGATTCAAGTTTTGAAATTTCGCGACTACATTCATGCGAAAACACTTGAATATTTTTATTTATATCATCGGCAACAGCACAGATAAATCTCCATTTATCAGCGCCATCCGGCAATGGAAAGTAGGCGAGAATATGGTTGTTCTCGTTTTTCATCATTGCAGAAACTTCCTGCCAGAATTGCACGTAATCAATCATTGGCAAATCTGAAAGACGAAATACTGCCGGGTTTTGATTCAATAAAATAGAACTTTCCTTCATGACTGATTATTTGGGAAGATTGGCTATGCTGGCATTGATGGCTTCGTTCAGAAAGTCTGGCTGATAAAAACAAAGTACTGCAACAATGATGAGTAAAACGAATTGTGGAATTGTTTCAACAGGTCGGGCTTTCCCCGGTGCTTCAGCTTCTGTCAGTGGTTCGGCTGGATCCGAAAACAGGATATGCAAAACCCGGGTAAGCAGTGCATAAATGACGGCTGTGAGCAATAATGCGGTGACTACAAATGTGATCCAGTGCTGTTGTGCAATAATTGATTTGAAAATCAGAATTTCGCTGATGAAAATTCCTGAGGGTGGAATGGCAAGAATAAAAACCACGCAACAAAGCAATAATAATCCGCCTGCCGGGTAGCTTTTCATATAATTCCCAACTTGTTTCAATGTATAGGAATGAGTAACATTTTTGAATTGCCCCATGTGGAAAAAGATGGAACTTTTCACCAGTGAATGAAGCAGAATAAGGAGAATGGCAGCATAATAACCACTTTTACCACTCCCCATTGCTATAGCCACAAGTCCCATCATTTCAAGACTTGAATAGGCAAACATGCGTTTGATGTGATATGCTTTCAGCATATATCCGGCGGCAATCAGCAACGAAAGAATTCCTGTCAGCACCAGTGAATGTTGCATGAAGGGCAGTATTTCGGTTGAAGAAAACAAGGTGAATACTCTGAAAATGGCCAGGAATCCGACGTTCATAAGCGTAGTCGAAATGAGTGCACTCACCGGTGCGGGTGCTACTGAGTGCGCATCAATGGTGACAGAATGCATGGGAAACAATCCCATTTTTGTGCTGAATCCGACAAGGACAAATACAAAGGCAACTTTTAAGTAAATGGGATTGGCCTGACTTACCAACAGGGAGAACTCGTCAAAAGTGAGATTGGCTGCATCGTAGCGACCATAAATAAAACCAAGCAGAAGTATTCCGACATAGGCAATTGAAATACCCACCGAACAGATAAATACATATTTCCACGTAGCCTCGAGTGATTGTGGTGTGCGATCGTGATATATCAGTGCGGCAACCGACAGGGTTGTGGCTTCAACAAATACCCACAACATGGTCATTGAATCAGAAAGATATGCACCTGTCATGAAAGTCATGAGAGCCATCATTGAAATATGATAAATGTTGAAATGCTTTACCGATGCGTTTTGTGTGTATCGGAAGCCATGATAAAATGTTGGCAGCGAGAGCAGTGCCAGTGCACTCAGCAGCAGCAATCCTTCGTGGCTGAAGGTGAAGAAATGGACAGGAGATTCATCAATATGCATCCATCCATGAATCGTTAATCCGATAAGAGAAACAGAGAACAGTAGTGAGGCTCCGCGTGTAAAGAGTTTGCTGCGCATGAAAAAAATGGCGAGAGCAAAAAACAGCGTTAAGGAAAAAAATAAAATCAGTTCCATAGTTTTAATCCTTTAATTGGGTAAGCTCGCCGGTATCAGGGTTCAGGCGCAGCCCGAAGAATCCCATAATGAGAACTCCGACAAAAATATCAAGCAACATGGCAATATTGATGAGTGCCGGCATTTCGTTTCCCAACGCAATAGTAAAAAGAAAAACGGCATTTTCAATAATCAGGAATCCAATCAGGTGGGAAATAATCAATTTGTGCGTGACAATGATGATAAGACCGCTCAAAAGCGCATACAGAGCCACTGTCATAAAAACAATATTGATAAATGGATTTTGCAATGTGTATGCAATGATGACCGAAACAATAAGGCTTATTGCGTTTAAAAGTAGTATGTAAAACGACGGCGTGGCTTGCGCATGTACTTTAAAAACCTGTGTACGCCGAATGATGTAGAAAAGCATGAAAGGGATTACAATGCCCTTGAATACAAGTGTTTCGGACACTACAAGAATCAGGTTGCCGGTGGCCATCTCGTTCAGTTCGAGAAAAGCAATGCCGAAAATGAGCACCCCTTGCACACCCATGAAGCGCGCAAACACACGGAACCGTTGTGCTGCTGAAAGATAAATCAGTGTTGCGGCAAAGGCAACAATCAGAAATTCTATCATGATAAAATCATTTTTTCAGTTAATATGAGTACTACCACAAAGGCCAGAAGTGCCATGGAGGAGATCGTGAACAAAAATGCCGGATTTCTGCCAAGCTTGTGCCGGGCCTTGAATGATTCGATAAAACCTATATACACTGCCATGAAAAATATAACCAGAGCAAACAATGCCAGTTGAATTTCAATGTTCCATTGAATGGGAATCAGTACGTCAAAAATCAGCGTGGAATACAGCGCAAATTTCAGCCATGTTGTTATATGGATGAGTGCCTTGTCGAATCCGGAGTAATCAAGAATCATTACTTCGTGAATCATGGTGAGCTCAAGATGCGTCTTTGGATCATCAACAGGCAGGCGGCTGTTTTCGACTTGCATAATCTGAGCCAGAATAATCACACTCAGGATGCTGTAGATAAGAATGTAGGAATTGTCAGGATTGTAGAGACCAACCAATATTTCATTAAATGATGTATATCCGGTGAGCATGGCCAGTGTTCCGATGAGAATAAAAAATGCAGGTTCAGTCAGTAATGAATACAGTGCTTCACGGTTGGCTCCCATCCCTTCAAATGCAGAACCGGTATCGAGTGCTGCAAGAATCAGAAAAAACTTTCCAAGCGCAAGCATATAGGCAAAAAACACGATGTCGCCATTGAATGACAGCATAGATGGAAAAGGGCCGAATGGCAATACCAGTAATGCACTCAGCACCGAAGCCAATCCGATGGCCGGGGCTATTTTAAAGACGGCACTGGTAGTGGTGCTTATGACATTCCCTTTTTGGAAAAGCAATGCAATATCTTTGATTGGCTGAAATAATCCGGGGCCTTTGCGACCGGCAAAAATACTTTTGGAGCGCAGTATTATTCCCGGGAAAAAAAGTGCAGCAATCAGAATAAATATTATAGTCATCATGATCAGAGCAGATTAAAATAGGTTAATATAAATATTAAAATCATGAATGCAAATGCGTAAAGAATGTAATGTTCAATACGCCCTGTTTGCATGCGGGCCATCTTTTTGAGCCATTCCGCAACAATTCCGGTTGGTTTGTCAATCCATTTTTCCTGAATAACATCGTGCGGTGTTGTTTCAAATGTGGCCGATACCGGAAACAGATCAGTTTCTTCAATGACCGGTGTTTTCTTGTTTATATGTAAAACAGGTTGCGCAATCCCTGAAATATATTCAGCATACGAAGTAGATGTATATTGCAAAGTGGCATTTGGTGCAGTATAGCCGCATCCCCAGGTTGGACCTTTTTCGGTTGGCTTATTTTTGAGATGCAGTTTGCGCCATACGAGCAGAACAGTTGTCAGCGCAATAAAAACACCGCAAACAATACTGATGTTCTGCAGATTCATAATGTACATGGATGATGTAAGCTGGCTGTCAGCAATATTAAACCATTGCGCAATCATTTCAAAAACAGGCATGGCGAAAACCATTGGTACAAGTCCGATGGCGAGTATCAAAGCAGAAACAACAGCGAGTGGCCACAACATTGATGTTGGCGCTTCAGTTGCATGTCCGGCTTTATCACTGCGGGCTTCACCCAGAAAAATGATGCCGGAAGCTTTGGTAAAGGCAAACAGTGCCAACCCGCCGATTAGAGCCAGTCCGATGATTGAAAGGATCAATATCACGGATTCATAAAAACCGGCATTGCCCAGACTTGAAAAGATACCTGAATAAATAAAGTATTCAGAAATGAAACCGTTGAGTGGAGGCAATCCGCAGATGGCTATGGATGCAATAATGAAGAACATTCCCGTGTAAGGCATTTTTTTTATCAGTCCGCCGAGTTCATTGATGTTGCGGGTATGCGTAGATTTATAAACAGATCCGGCTGCAAAAAACAACATGGATTTGAACAGTGAGTGATTGAGTGTATGCAGCAGCGCTCCGCTGAACCCGAGCAATGTAAGTACTGGGTTTTCGCTGGCCAGTCCTATAACCCCAAGCCCGATTCCTATTCCGATAATTCCGATATTTTCAATGCTGCTGTATGCCAGCAATTTTTTTATATCATTCTGAACGATGGCCTGCAGAACGCCCAGAATGCCGCTCAGCAAGGAAATGCCAAGAATAAACAATCCAATATACATTAAATCATTTTCCACAGACAGCAATACGCGCAGGATTCCATAAATACCCATTTTAATCATTACGCCCGACATCACACCCGAAACGTGTGAAGGTGCGGCCGGATGCGCTTTTGGTAACCATGAATGAAAAGGAACAAATCCGGCTTTGATGCCAAAACCTGTAAAAAAAAGCAGGAATAAAATGAAATTGGAGTGCCCGGAAAAATAGGCACCTAATTCTCTGAATTCGTCTGCCGCTGAAACTGTCTGCGCAATCAACATGGCCGCAATCAGAAACAGCAATCCAATGTGCATCTGAATGAGGTAATTGATGCCGGCTTTCAGCACCGAACGGTTTTCCGCATCAAAAATTACCAATACAAACGATGACAGGGTCATGAGCTCCCAGACAATCAGAAACGACAGAAAATCCTGTGCAACAGCAACCATGATCATGGCGAAACCCAGCCACAGATAAGAAAAGAAATGCAGCGAAATTTGCATGGCTGATTTGGTTTCGAAATAGGACCGGAGATATCCCCGCGCGTAAATCAGCCCGGTGAGCCATGTTAAGCTGACCAAAAGAATAAAAAATGCGGAGAGATCGTCGATAAACAGCGTTGGTGCTATCATTCCCGGAGGGCTGAAGCCGGATATAATAAAATCTTTTTCTCCGGTGAGTACTTCAACAGCGGGAATTCCTGCACACAAAGCCGCCGCAATCGCAATTACAAATGACCATGTATGTTTCAATCGCAGTGGGAGAAAAAATACAACGGTGCTTGCTAGCAGGATAAAACTAAACAGTAGTAATATATTCATGACTTTCGTTCACGATTTTTGCGGCAAAATTAGTTATATTAAAATTGACCGGGTATAAAATGTCTTTTGGTTATCAACAGGCCACGGTGTATTCAGCATTCAGCCTTCAGTCTGTCTGCTATTTAGTCCGCCGCTGCGGTGGATTTATATTTTCTTCCACTGGCGCGGATATTCCACCCGTGACAGTGCTATCTGTCCCGCATTCGTTCTGCCTATGCTTCGCGCCGCATGCTTTCTTCTGCAATGGCGAAAAACATCTGTGCACCGCTTTCAATCAGCTCATCCGGAAAATCATAGTCCGGATTATGCAGCGAAGGCACGTTGGTTCCGGCTCCCAGTCCGAAAAGCGCACCAGGATATTCATTTGTAATCAGTCCGAAATCTTCGCCCCAGGAAAATGGCTCCGGTTTTATAATGTAATTGAATTTACATTTTTCAGCAGCAGACATAATGCGCTGAACCGCATCTGAATTATTCTCGCAGGATGCAAAAGGTTCTATCCAGTTGAAATGTACATCCAGTCCTTCTGTTTTGCGGACCGTGTTTTTCACTCCTTTTTCGATTTCCTCTTTCTTTTGACCAAACAAAGTGTTGTACCATGCGCGGAAAGTATATCCGACAGTGGCTTCCCCGGCCGTTGTGCCGAATGCATCCGCACCCATTTTTATTTGTATCGGAGTGCTCAGGAAATAATCCGGCCGGCTTTTATCGGTCTGATTCAGTGTTTCGAAATAGCGGATGATATCTGCCACGGCCGGTGCAGGACTGATGCCCTTTTCGGGTTCCGATGCATGACTGGTTTTGCCGATCAGCGAAATCTGCACACTCTCTACCGCCGCTGTGAATGGCCCTTTGCGACATATAATCTGATTGGTTTTATAACCCGGAATATTGTGCAGCGCAAAAACTTCCGAAATGTTGTATTTGTCTAATATTTTTGAACGTAGCACGGCGCGCGCCCCGCTTCCGGTTTCTTCGGCTGCCTGAAACAACAACAAAACAGTACCGCTCTGTGGCGGGCGCTGCATGAGCATTTCGGCAAAACGGAGCAATATGGTGGTGTGTCCGTCGTGACCGCAGGCGTGCATCACTCCGTTGTTTTCCGACACATGATCGTGATCGGCCAGTTCCTGAATGGGCAATGCATCGGTGTCGCAGCGAAACAGAACCGCGGGTCCGGCCTGCCTGCTTTCAATTACAGCCAGCACCGAATGTCCGGCTATCGGATAATGAATCTTTGTAACGCCCGTCTGGCACAGGTTTTCAATAATAAAAGCCGCTGTATTTTTTTCCTGTCCCGACAACTCGGGATGACGATGCAGGTGGTGACGTATTTCCGTAAAGTTCATAAATGACAAATCAGCTTACAAAGATAATATGCAAGAATGCAACAGACAACAAGAATTTTGAAGTTCATTTTTCAATTCTGCTCAATTACAGGCGATGGAGTTACCGGCCGCAGAATGGTCACCAGACATTACTGATAGATGATAGCATTTTCAGGATATTGAGTCATGAGATTATACTCAATGGTTTACCAAAAAGGGATGAAGAATTGTCATATACCATTTCCGCAAAAATTTCTATGAGAGATGTTTCAGGTATAAATGAAACTCGTTAGATGTTTTAAGAAAGATTCAGATATAACTGAATAAATATATATCTTTGTAAAACCAAATTTGTAAAACAGACATGGTACAAAGAGAAAAATATTTAAAAAACATAAGGCCGTTTTATAAAAAACCTGTAATCAAGGTCATAACCGGCATTCGGCGTTGTGGCAAAAGCGTATTGTTGCAGCAGGTGAGGGACGAGTTGCTTGCATCCGGCATTCGTTCTGAGCGAATGATAGCCATTGACAAAGAGCTGCATGAGTTTGACGGTATTGTGAATTACCGTGACCTGCATGATTATGTGGCTGTACGCTCAAAGAACAACAGCCCGACAGGTTATTTTGTTTTTATTGATGAGGTACAGGAAATTGAGCATTGGGAAAAAACAATCAATTCATTGCTGGCTGAACAGAAGTACGATATTTACATCACCGGTTCAAATGCCCGCCTGCTTTCATCGGAACTGGCTACATTGCTGGCTGGCCGCTATGTTGAGTTTCAGATTCATACTCTGAGTTTTTCTGAATTTCTGATGTTAAGAGAAACCACGAGTGCTAAAAAGGGCAATGAAGGCGAATTATTTGAGGAGTATTTGAAGTACGGGGGGTTTCCCGCTTTGCACAATTTTTCGTGGGAAGAAATAGCAAGCAGGCAGTATCTCCAGTCCATCTATGATTCGGTAATTTTGAAAGATATTATTATGCGCAATCAGGTGCGGGATGTTGCCATGCTACACCGCATTCTTCACTTTCTGGCTGATAACACTGGGAATATCACAACGGCAAAAAATATTAGTGATTATGTAAAGTCGTTGCATTACCGCATTGCCCCGGAGACCGTGCAAAATTACATTCAGTATGCAGTTGATTCCTACATTCTGAATCAGGCAAAACGCTATGATGTAAAAGGAAAGCGCTTACTTGAACTTCATGAGAAGTATTATCTGGCCGATCCGGGCTTACTGTTTGCGTTGACCGGCTATGATCCGGCAGCAATATCTCAAAGGCTTGAAAATGTTGTTATGCATGAAATGCTAACCAGAGGATTCAGCGTAACTGTGGGCAAAACAGGTACGTATGAAATTGATTTTATTTGCGAAAAAGGAAACGAAAAGCTATACCTTCAGGTATGCAAATCTCTTTATGAAGGCAATGCTTCTACAAGAGAATACAGAGCATTTGAAGGAATAGACGATCATTTTCCTAAATATGTTTTATCGATGGATAATGGGTTTGATACTAACCGCAATGGGGTAAAATGGATGAATATAAAAGATTTTTTACTGGCTGAGAAATAGCAACATGGGCGTAGTCCTGTCCCGACAACTCGGGATGACGATGCAGGTGTTGGCGGATGGTGGGGTAGGTCATAAAAAATGAATCTGAGAGCAAAGATAATATCGTTATGTATCAAAAATCCAATTTTCTTTACATAGGTGCATGGTAATGTATAGAAAATTCAATTTTCTTTACAAAGCAAACCCGTCATGTAAAGATCTTGCGATTTTCTTTACAAAGCAAACCTGAAATGCATGTTTTTTTGAATTTATCTACAAAGAAGAATTATTGCTTTCCGAATTTTCAAATTCTCACATCAGCACATTTTCACATCTCCACATTTCCACATTATTAATTGTTTGGTCAATTCAATGATTATTTGTACTTTTGCACCTCTTTTTGAAAACTGAAAAAAATGGTCCGAATTACTTTACCCGATGGCAGTGTGCGTGAATACGAAAACGCAGTGAGCAGCATGGATGTAGCCCGTAGCATTAGCGAAGGGCTTGCCCGTAACGTGCTTTCGGCAAAAGTGAACGATGAAATATGGGATCTGAACCGCATTATCACTTCCGATGCCAGTGTGAAACTTTATACATGGGACAATACCGAAGGCAAAGCCACTTTCTGGCACAGCTCGGCTCACCTGATGGCTGAAGCCATTGAACAGTTGTTCCCAGGCACAAAATTTGGCATTGGTCCTGATATCGAAAACGGCTTTTACTACGACATGGATTTCGGCGCCAACAGCATTACTGAAGCCGATCTCGAAGCCATTGAAAAGAAAATGCTGGAACTGGCGCGTACTGATCAGTCCCTGATCCGCCGCGAGGTTTCGAAAGCCGAAGCCATTGAGCATTTTACGAAAAAGGGTGACCAATATAAACTTGAACTCATCAACGAGCTCGAAGACGGCTCAATTTCATTTTACGAAAGCGGTACATTTACCGATCTTTGTCGTGGACCGCATCTGCCCGACACTTCAAAGATTAAGGCGGTGAAACTGCTTTCCATTGCCGGCGCTTACTGGCGTGGCGACGAGAAACGTCCGATGATGACCCGTATTTACGGCATTACCTTCCCGAAACAGAAGGAATTGGAAGAATATCTTGTAAAACTCGAAGAAGCCAAAAAACGTGATCACCGCAAGCTTGGAAAAGAATTAGAAATTTTCATGTTCAGTCAGCGCGTTGGTTCAGGGCTTCCAATCTGGCTGCCGAAAGGCGCCGCACTGCGTGAACGGCTCGAGAACTTTTTGAAGAAAAAGCAAAAAGAATACGGCTATCAGCAGGTGATAACGCCGCATATCGGAAACGTTGAACTGTACAAGACTTCAGGTCACTTTCAGAAATATGGTAAAGATTCGTTCCAGCCCATTCATACGCCGATTGAAGGTGAAGAATTCATGCTGAAGCCAATGAATTGCCCGCATCATTGCGAAATTTACGCACAGAAGCCACGTAGTTACAAGGATCTGCCGGTGCGTTATGCTGAATTCGGTACGGTGTATCGTTATGAGCAAAGCGGCGAATTGCACGGACTGACCCGTGTACGCAGCTTTACACAGGATGATGCGCATTTGTTCTGTCGTCCCGATCAGCTAAAAAGAGAATTTGTCGGGGTGATTGAAATTGTACTTTACATTTTCAAAACACTGGGTTTCAGCGATTATACCGCTCAGATTTCGCTGCGGGATCCGAACAACAAGGAAAAATATATCGGTTCGGACGAGAACTGGGAAAAAGCCGAAAGCGCTATTATAGAAGCCACTCAGGAACAGGGCATGGATACGGTCATTGAAATTGGCGAAGCCGCATTTTACGGTCCGAAGCTCGATTTCATGGTACGCGATGCCCTCGGCCGCAAGTGGCAGCTGGGAACGATTCAGGTAGATTATAATTTACCGGAACGTTTCGATCTGGAATATATCGGAGCCGACAATCAGCGCTATCGTCCGGTGATGATTCATCGTGCCCCATTTGGCTCAATGGAGCGTTTTGTGGCTGTATTGCTCGAACATAGTGCAGGCAAACTTCCGCTTTGGCTCATTCCGGATCAGGCCATTGTATTGCCGATCAGTGAGAAATACGAAGCATATGCAAAAAAAGTCGTAGATTTGGTCGATCAATCCGAAGTTCGTTGTCTGTTGGATAATCGTTCCGAGAAGATTGGAAAGAAAATCCGTGATGCTGAGCTGAAAAGGATTCCATATATGCTTATTGTCGGAGAGAAAGAAGAGGAGCAGGGTATGGTATCGGTTCGCCGTCAGGGAGAAGGTGATCTGGGACAACAGACGATTGATCAGTTTGCTGAATTCATACGCAGCGAAATAAAAAAAGAAATTAACTAATATAGGAGGTAAAGCTATAGCAACGAACTTTCCATTTAAAGGACCCATCCGTCGGAGACCCCCGCAAAGGGAGGAACCGTACAAAATCAACGAGTTTATCAAAGCACCCATGGTGCGACTGGTAGGCGAAAACATTGAAACCGGCATTGTTTCACTACGCGAAGCATTGGCAATAGCTGAGGAGCAGGGATTAGACCTGGTCGAAATATCTCCAACTGCTAATCCACCGGTCTGCAAAGTTGTTGATTATCGCAAATTTCTTTACGACAAGAAGAAAAAGCTGAAGGAACAAAAAGCCAATGCCACTAAAATTGTTGTTAAGGAATTGCGTTTGAGCCCCAATACAGATGACCATGATTTCAACTTTAAGCTGAAACATGCCATTAATTTTCTTCAGGAAGGGTCAAAAGTAAAAGTGGACGTATTTTTCCGCGGACGTTCGATTGTGTACAAGGAGCAGGGCGAAATCATTCTACTGCGCTTTGCCAATGAACTTGCTGAATATGGGAAAGTTGAATCACTCCCAAAACTTGAAGGTAAAAGGATGATTATGATCATCGCTCCTAAAAAATAAAAATCTCAACCCAAATAATAATTACGATCATGCCTAAGATGAAAACGAAATCCGCTGCCAAAAAACGCTTTGCGTTTACAGGTACCGGTAAAATCAAGAGAAAGCATGCCTACAAAAGTCACATTCTGACAAAAAAATCGACAAAACGCAAACGTAATCTGACTTATTTTGCCATTGTCGATAAGGCCAACATCACTTCGGTGAAAGACATGCTTGTGAAGTAAAACAAATCGTTTAACCTTGCTGTCAGCATGAAAGATTTCGCGTAAGGCGAAACGCTGAAGCAACTAAAGAAAGGAGAAAAAATGCCACGTTCAGTTAATCATGTTGCGTCGCGTGCGCGCAGAAAAAAAATCCTCAAGCGGACCCGGGGTTATTGGGGTCGTAGTAAAAATGTGTGGACCGTAGCGAAAAATCGCTGGGAAAAAGGTCAACAATATGCTTTTCGCGATCGCAGAGCCAAGAAAAGAAGTTTTCGTGCTTTGTGGATTCAGCGTATCAATGCTGGTGTTCGTCCGCTCGGACTTTCATACTCACAGTTTATTGGGCTGCTTAACAAATCCGATATTCAGCTCAGCCGCAAAACTCTTGCTGATCTTGCGCTGAACAATCCGGAAGCTTTTAAAGCGGTTGTTGATACATTGAAAAAATAGACGCAATTTTCTAATCAACATATTGAAAACTGTCCATCTCGGGCAGTTTTCTTATTTTTGTCGAAATGCAAAATATTACATGACGATACAACGACAACAAAAGTGGGTTTATGCGGCTGCTTTGGCTTGCCTGTGGGCTTCCTCCGAAATTATTCTCGGTAGCTTTCTGCATAATCTTAAAGTCCCGATGCGGGGAACCATTCTGGCTTCCATCGCGGTAATGATTATGACTGCAGTCGGATATCGCTTTAAGTTAAAAGGCATCTACTGGCGTGCTGGCTTGCTCACTGCAGCCATGAAGACACTGAGTCCCAGCGCGGTTTTGCTGGGGCCCATGATGGCTATCACCATTCAGGGGCTTTTAATGGAAATTGTCATTTCTTTGGGTGGAACACGTCGTATCATGTTTGTTCTTGGAGGGGCTATTTCAATTACATGGAATTTTGCGCATCTTATTCTTGGTTATTGGCTCTATTACGGAAACGATGTTGTAGCGCTTGGTGCAAGTCTTGTTCAATATGCACAGAAAGAAACCGGTTGGCAGCTCATTACTGGCTGGGGACTCATTGCCGCTTTTGGTTCTGTATATTTTATCGCTGGTACTGTGGCTGCAATTATCGGAACCAGTATGAAGAAACCTGATTCCGGTAAAATACTGCACATCCCAAAGAAAGAAAAGCAAACAGCAAAACAGGTGAAAAGACATGATGCAAATCAACAACCAAGATCGCTCTACTGGCTGCTTTTGCTTGTTGTAATCGTTGTTTCCATGTTGATGGTTTTGTCTTATTTCCCGCTTGTAATTAGTATATTTGCGTGGATTGCCGTTATTTCCATTTTGATTATTCGTTATCGGAAATCTTATCGCCGTCTGGCAAAAGTTGGTTTTTGGGTGGTTTTCCTTTTACTTACGGTTTTGTCGTCTTTGCTGCTTGGCCCTACGATTGAAGAAGGTCTGATGATTGGTCTGCGCATGAATCTGCGTGCCATTTTGTTTGTTCTGGTATTATCGGCACTGAGTTTTGAGCTGCGCAACGAGAAACTTGCCAAGGCATTCAACATGCGCAATAAGGGATTCCTTAGCATACTTGAAACCTGTTTTGAAACTCTTCCGATGGTTATTTCCATTCTGCCTCCGGCCAGATCTATTTTAAAAACTCCACGCGAAAGTTTATCTTTATTTGTGAGCACCATTAATGTTTGGGTCGATTCCATGCATTTCCGGCAGCTGGAGCCGGCGCCGGCGGTTATCATTTCCGGCGAAAAGGGAAGCGGCAAGAGTAGGTTACTTTTGAATCGGGTTATACCTGAATTACACAGCACAAAAGTTGATTATGCCGGAATTCTGATGCAATACCTTTTCGATAAAGATGTACATGTTGGTTATACCATTTTATTGCTACCGGGAGATACTGAAATGACGCTTGTGGGACCCGATGTTAATGATGCCATTCTGTCAGTCGGCAAATATAGTTTTTCGCGTTCTGCATTCGAAGCGGGCTCGAAGCATATTGAACAACATCTGAATTCGGCCGAAATTATTTTTCTTGACGAAAGCGGTTGGCTCGAAACCTACGGTCTGGGCTGGTATGGCATTTTGAAAGACATGCGTCTGAGCGGAAAACCCATGATTGTGGTTGTGCGCCCCGATCTGAAAGAAGACTTTGTGAAGTTCTGGAATATCGACGAAAAAGCGCTCCTGAAGCCGGATTCAGGAATTGCCGAAGTGCGCAGTGCGCTTGAGGCTTTGCAGGAAAATGAGCTGCCGCAGGCATGAAATAGCTGCGAAGTTCAAAAAACGCTGCCGGTGCTGCAGAGGATGGAGAGCTGTCACACGTGAATTGTGGTTGAGATTGATTTGTTTTTGTTCTTACCTTCATTCTTGAAAATCAATGCCTGGTTTTTGTAACTGTTTTCGTTCCATCTTTATTATAGATAACGTCCCTGTTTAATTTGAGATACCCACCAGTACCTTCACATTGAACCAAACGATATTGCTTTCTCGTAATTTTTTTCTGCTTAAATTCTTTGTTTTTGTTATAGTATCTAACCCAGCCGTCCCACATAAACGCGGGGACTTTCCTTGAAACAAATTTATACCGATTGTTTTTGTTTGAATTATATACTTCTCTTGTTGAGATTTCAGCAAAAATACTTTTGTTAGAAAAATCGAGACATATTTTTTTCTTGATTCTATAATATACAAATGTGTCAATATAGTGAGCAGAGTCGGTTTTTTCGACGCTCAACTTTTGTGTAACAGTGTTATATCCTTTATACACGCCTTTCTCGCAGTTTGTTCTAATGCCAATAACCGGATCGCTAAACCGGCATGAGGTGTCGAGAATGATTAAAAGCAAATAAACAACGATATTTTTCATGTTTCTTGTTTGACAAAAGAATTTTCAGTCTTTCACACACCGGCAGCTGAAGCCGTTTTCAGGCACATACGCGGAACGCCCAATGACCGAAACGCTGTAGTTTAATGCATATACCCATGGTAAAAATGAAAACGATTGGGAGGATGTCCAGAAATACGCGCTTTGTCCATAATCTTCAAAAACGCCATCCCATGTGTCGCCGCCGGGCAATCCCCCAAAACCGTATTTGTCCGATGCAGCAAGGTTGGGTGACCACCAGTTTGTCGAACAGGTCTCTTTCAGATAGCCGCCTTCCAGAATGCCATACACACCCAGATTCATATCGTATGGAAAACTATTCGGATTGTCAGCGATGGCGCGGCTCAGCGTTGTCCATTCATAATGCGATGGAATGTGCCAGCCATTCGGACACATGCCCTGAACGGGGGTTGCACAATCATCGTCAGGCGCGGCTCCGGTTCCGTTGCATGCGCTTGCGCCTGCCATAAGAATATTCCACTCGTACAGTCCGCCCATGGGACAAGTCGGATCTTCCTGTCCGTTGATATCCATGCAGAATTTTGTTCCTGCAACCTGCGGTGTTGTGATGGTGGCAAATGTTCCTGCATTCAGGTTTTCGGCCATCCACCACTGATTGCCAATGCGCACAACGCTGTAGTGATTTCCGTCATTGTCGGAGCAGGCCATAAAAGTAAAAGTGACCGTTTCATCCATCGTTGGTGTGAGCATCATTATTGTTCTGTAATTACCTGATTTTCCTGTCAGTTTGAGTACGTCACCATTATTGTACTGCATTTGAACAATAGCTCTGGTATTGCGTTGCAGAGATTTATTATGTAATGGCTTCGTACTTCTGTTCTCTTTTTCAGCAATCAGACCTTCATATAGAATAACCGGATTTTGGGCTGTTTCGTTTGTACTGATTATTTTTTTAGAAAGCAAACCATTGTCCGATTGCAGCTGCATTATATATACTCCTTTCGGCATAGTGTTGATGCTGAACTGGTGTGTGCCCTGTGTGACTATTTGTTGTCTGGAAGCAATGATTTTTCCTTCCGTATTCACCAGAGTAAGTGTTACCAAACCAGCATTTGCTGCCGAATACAGTATATAGCTGTTTTCTGCGGCAGGATTTGGATATTGACTCACAACAGGCGATTGTGAAAAATGATTTTCATTGATTCCAACTGTTTCAACCAGATTCAGAATATTGCTGCCTGCAATAGTAATGCTGGCGCATTGTGTAAGATTTTCAACAGTAACCGATTCCACCGTGCTGCTGGCACCTGTCCCTGCAAAATCGATGAAGTGATTCTGTGCATGAACAGCAAAAGTACTCATGAGACCAATGAGAAGACAAAGGTTTTTCATTGTTGGTGTGTTTTGTTTGATAGTGCGTTTTCTGAGATTATTTCGTTTATTTTTTCTTCTCAATTCTTTTAAATCCAAAATAAATCAGTCCAATGCAAATAATTAGTCCAACGATGGCCGGAATGATAATGGATTTGCCCGATTCACCTGCGTTGTAGATGCTCCAGAGTATTTTTCCTGTGGCCATTAAAACAACAACACCCAATCCCATCCAGATGCTGCGTTTCCAGAATGCAAGCCCCAGTGCGGTAAATGAAACCGGTACTGCAAAAATCAGCAGAAGCTTTTTATAGTCCCATGCACCATACAGCCAATCTTTTTCGAATTGCAGAAATTCCTGTACTTCGGTGCTGACGCTGGCGGGCGCATTGAACCAGAACATGCTGGTGAACAAACAAAAAATGGTTATGGATATTCCGCTCCAGCTGTGCCGGTACGCAAAAAAACAAAACGGAATCAGAAACAACGGCCGTATATACCAGCTCCATTGATTATGATGCCGTTCGAAAACCCAGTTGAAAAATGTTTCATGCGTCATCGAAATCACAATGAATGCGATGGTCAGCAATGCAAAAACGATGGCAATGGCGGTGTCGTTTCTTTTTAATAAGCGACTTGCGTTTTGATACGGTTTTGTTTTGCTTTTTTTTTCATGGAATTGTGTAAACAAATATATTAATTTTCCTGCAGGCAAATATAATTTGAGTGAATCAAGGGAATTCAGCTCAGTTCTCTCAGCTCAGAATCACTTTCAGCGAATAATCAATCAACAGAAAAAGCAGAAAATATCCTTCAGTCATTTTTACATTCACCACGGCTTTCACAAAGCGTCGCGGCACATAGCTGATGGCCCAGGTGACCATCATCATCAGAAACACCATGACAATATTGCCTCCGAGGTCGTGGGTATCTGTGATCATTGACGACAGCATGTTGGTGAAAATGACAGCGCACATCATAAGCGGGAATAAAAGAATCACGGCGACATATCTGTATTTTTTCTGTGGCATGTGATCCGCTTTGCGACTGGCTTTCATTATCCGCCAGTGCATGTAATACCAGAGTGCTGCAATCAGAAACATGGCTGTGAGCGAAATCCACATGGGCAGATTGGAAGCGGCGAAGGCGACCATTATAAATGCACCGATCAGAATGGAGTTCATCAGCAGGGCTGATTCGGACTTGTCATTTTCATCACCTCTGAAAAAGCCACGTTCTATAACCATTTCGCCGACAAGCAATCCGGCCAGATAGGCCACCGCGCAAATGATGAAAGGTGCTCCGAACACAATCAGCAAGCGGTCTTCGTCATTCATGTCAAGATAATGAAACATGATATAACCAATAAAAAAATCGCAAATCACAATGCAGAAATCAATCACCACCGACCTAAAATTGCCGGAGGCGAGAAATTGATAGAATTGCTGTTTAAGTCTCATGGTCAGGGTTCAAAATCAGAGCTGTCAACAATTGCAGTGTATATCCCCAGACTTTTTGCAGACTCAAAATCCCAATTAAATTCATTATTGAAGTCTGTTTTTGTCTCAATTGTATCATGAATTAATATTCGCACACCAGTGATGTGGTACATGGATGAATCAACGTTGTTTGTTCTTCCGCCCACGCAATCTGAGCAATCACAGCGAAATCCTTCGGTAGTTCCCAGCAATCCATACTCATTTGGTTCAATGATTACAGTCCTGAATTCAGAGTTAAGGCTGTATTCCACTTTCAAAAGTTGAGTAGAGTTGTTATAAATCTTAAACTCATACTCAAAATAACAATCACAGCTGCATAATGCAACAATGCTAACGGTACAAAGGGAAAATACAAGTTTTGGAAATTTCATATTTCGATTTCTTTTACTTATATAAAATTATAAATTATTTCAATACACCAATATCTTCATCTCCATATAATCCATCATTGCATATTTCACTCCTTCGCGGCCGAGGCCACTGTCCTTGATGCCACCGTAGGGCGCATGATCGACGCGGAAAGTCGGTACGTCATTGATGATCACACCGCCTACTTCCAATGTATTGAAAGCATATTTCATGTGATCGAGCGAATCGGTGAAAACGCCCGCCTGTAGCCCGAAGCGCGAGTCATTCACTTGTTGTATCGCTTGTCTGTAATCGCTGAATTTTTCCAATGTCACTACCGGACCGAAAATTTCCATGCAGCACACATTCATTTCCGGTTTGGTGTCGATGAGTACTGTAGGCTCAAACGAAGCACCCGTGCGCTTTCCGCCACAGAGAATTTTCGCACCGTCTTTCACGGCATCCTGTACCCAGCTCTCCACGCGGATGGCATTGGCTTCGTCAATCATGGACGAAATATCGGTGTCGGCCGCAAACGGTGAGCCCATCCTGAGTTTCGATGTTGCTTCGGCAAAGGCTTTGGCAAATGAATTAAAAATTTCTTCATGCACAAAAATGCGTTGCGTGTGAATGCACACCTGCCCTGAATAGGCGAATGCACCTGCCACAACTTTGGGAACTGCTATATTCAGATCGGCGCTTTTGTCAATCACAACGCCGGCATTGCCGCCGAGTTCGAGCACAACTTTTTTCTTACCTGCATCGGTTTTCATTTTCCAGCCTACTTCGGGCGAGCCGGTAAATGTCAGCACGGCGAAGCGCGGATCGGTCACCATCTGATTACCGCATTCGCGGTCGAGCGGCAACACCGACAGCGCACCTTTCGGAAGTCCGCTCTCAGCCATCAGCTGCGCCATATACAACATAGACAGCGGTGTATTGCGCGATGGTTTGAGTATGATGGGACAACCTGCTGCAATGGCAGGCGCAATCTTGTGTATAGCTAAGTTCAATGGAAAATTGAACGGGCTGATTCCGGATACAATGCCAGCCGGAAAATATTTTATAATGGCTTCTTTGCCGCTGCCAGCCTGCGTCCAGTCGATTTTCATGAATTCGCCTGCCACGCGGCGGCTTTCTTCGGCGGCCACTTCAAAAGTCTGTATGGCGCGATCGACCTCACCCAAAGCCAGCTTTAAGGGTTTTGCCGCTTCGCCTGCAATAATTTTCGCCATTCCATCTTTGTGTAAACGCAGTGTTGAAGCGCTTTTCATCAGTATGTCGTACTTTTTCCACGATGGCATTTCTTTCATTTCTGCCCGGACTTCTTCGGCCATTTTAATGGCTTTTTCGAGTTGAGGCTGTCCGGCCAGGTAGGTTGTACCAACCAATGAACCGTCGTAGGAGCAGGTTACATCCAGTGTTTGTGCGGTCTGTATAAATTCACCGCCGATGCATATGGGGAAGGTCATGATGAATTGTTTTTGCAAATATAATATTAGATGTGTTAATCACGTGAAACGTGACAAGTGTGCGAATATGCTGATGTCCTAATTGGGCAATATGCTGCTGTTATGATTTGGAAATTTATAATCATTGTTCGAACGCTTCTTTATTGGAGGATTCGGATAAATGCAATACAATTCAGAATTTATCTGAATCTCAACTTTCCTTTCTGCGACATATAGAGCAACAAAAAGAAAAACAGACTCAGAATAAAATAAATACAAATGGCTACTACCGATGTGCGCATGTTTCCGGTGATGGCTTCAATCAATCCGAAGCTGAACGTTCCGCCAACCGTGGCTAGTTTTTCCATCACATCGAAGAAGCTGAAAAACGATGTATGATCAGTTGTTTTCGGGAGCATTTTGGAATAGGTCGACCGCGCCAGTGCCTGCGACCCGCCCATAACAAGACCGATGAAAAAGGCAACAATCATAAATCCAAATGCATCGGTAATGAAGTATGCCGCAACACAAACAAACACCCACCAAAAGACAGTAATAATCAGCGATTGAAAGTTCCCGATTTTTCCGGAAAGCCATGCAAAGCCGTGTGCGCCAACCGATCCGACCAACTGAATAACAAGTACTGTTGCAATGAGTGTTGTATCATCGAGTCCGATTTCTTTTTCGCCGTAAGTGGCTGCCATAAACATGACGGTGAGGGTTCCCATCATCATAAAGAAAAATCCGAAAAGGAAAAAGGTCAGACTGCGCGATTTCAGAATCTGGCGGAATACTTTCCTGAGTTCGCTGTAACCATTGGTCAGCACGCGTTTGCTGGCTTTGCCATGTCCGAAAGTGTATCTGGGTAATCGACGAAAAGTGATTTGTGCAAATCCGATCCACCAGATAAAAACGGTTACAAATGCAATGCGTGCGGGAAATGAATCGTCTTTTATGCCAAGTGCATCCTGACCAAGAATGACTGCCAGATTGATAATGAGCAACACCACCCCGCCAATGTATCCCATTGAATAACCGCGGGCGCTGATGCGGTCCTGATCTTTGTGTTCGGCAATTACCGGCAGAAAGGAATTGTAAAACACAATGCTGCCGCCATAACCAATGGTGGCCAGTGTAAATGCAATCAGTCCAAGCTCGATGTGCTGCGGATCGAAGAAATACAGCAGTCCGCATGAAATGGATCCGACCCAGGTGAAAAATTTCATGTACGATTTTCGCATCCCCGTGTAATCGGCCATGGATGAGAAAAACGGCGACAACAATGCTACAAATAAATAGGCTGCCGAAATCGACCACGAATACGCAACCGTGTTGATGATATCAAAACCAAACACCTGAATAACGCTGTCACCGTCGTGACTGGTCACACTGTTGAAATAAATCGGAAATATGGCTGAAAGAATGGTGAGCTGAAATACTGAATTGGCCCAGTCGTA
>DAOPKE010000046.1:0-21862 GCA_035390965.1 Bacteroidales bacterium
AATACTGATGTCCGACCAGCCGTTCATGCGGTCGAATACTGCCTTGATGCATTCATCTGAAGCCAGTTTGTCGGAGCCGGCCACTTCGGCCGAAGCCACCGTCTCGAGGATGTTTTTATTCTTGTCGTCTTGTTTCACCAGAGACCGGTTTACAATGGCGATGGTTTTAATATTGTCGGAAAGTGTAAGCTGAGGCGGGTTCGGATATTGCAGGGTGACCCAGCCCCATTTGCTGCAACTGCTCGATAAAACAATGATAATCAGCAGCGGGAGTAATAATTTCTTCATAAAAATCCGGATTTGGTGGTTTTTAGACCGCGCCGCAAAGCAAAAGTTGTACCGAGGGCTGATTTAAACATTCAGGTAATTGCATATGATTGATAAACAAGTTGTAAATAATCGACCTAACATCGGATATTAAAAAGGATTGACTCTTCAAAGCAAGTGTCTTTGCGGTTTACAGAAATAAAACATTAAAAATCAACATTAATATTGACTTTTTTAAGAACATCTTTTTCAGCCTGTATAGGAAATTCGATATACCTTTGCACAATTTTAATAACCAACATATGACTGCACAAAATAACCGAAAAGTGGTTAACAAAGATGATGTTGTCATCAAGTTTGTCGGAGACTCCGGCGACGGGATGCAGCTTCTCGGAACCATTTTCTCTGAAACCATCGCTTTAGCTGGTGAAGATTTGTCAACATTTCCCGATTTCCCTGCCGAAATCAGGGCTCCGCGCAACACTGTTGCCGGCGTATCAGGATTTCAGGTACATTTCGGTTTCAAAAAAGTACTTACTCCGGGGGATCAATGTGATGTTCTAGTTGCTTTTAATCCGGCATCGCTGAAGGCCAACCTGAAAAACATTAAAAAAGGTGGCACCATCATTACCGATGAAGACAGCTTCGAGGAAAAAGTACTCAGTCCGCTGGGATACACAACCAACCCATTATTTGATGGCACCCTCGATGGATACAATGTTATTCACCCACCCATCACTTCGCTGGCCAAAGGAAGTCTCAAAGATTTTGGGGTTGACAACAAAACAGCTGAAAAAACCAAAAACATGTTTGTACTTGGCATGCTGTTCAATATGTTCAGTCTCGATTTGAAAGCAACCGATGATTATCTGCAGAAGCGCTTCAAGAAAAAACCGGAACTGATTAAAATTAATGAAATAGTCATTAAAAACGGTTATGAATTTGCCAACACCATCGAGGCAATTCCAAGCATCGTTGTTCCCAAAACACAGTTGAAACCCGGCAAATACCGCAACATTCACGGAAACGAAGCCACCGCCTGGGGACTTATGGCTGCTGCCGAAAAAGCAGGACTGCAATTATTCCTTGGCTCATATCCTATCACTCCGGCTACCGAAATTCTGATGGAACTGGCCAAACACCGCGAACTGGGTGTAAAAACTTTTCAGGCCGAAGACGAAATTGCAGGTATCTGTTCCGCAATCGGAGCCAGTTTCGCAGGTTCACTCGCCTGTACCTCCACTTCAGGGCCTGGACTCTCACTCAAATCAGAAGCTCTTGGGCTCGCTGTTATGACAGAATTGCCATTGGTCGTTGTAAATGTTCAGCGTGGCGGTCCTTCAACCGGCTTGCCAACCAAAAGCGAACAGGCCGACCTTTTACAGGCACTCTATGGCCGCAACGGCGAAGGCCCGGTAATTATCATTGCCGCTTCGTCACCAGCCGACTGCTTCTATACATCGTACGAATCAGCCAAATATTCACTTGAACACATGACGCCGGCGATTTGCCTCACCGATGGTTATATCGGTTTTGGATCCGAAGTTATTGAAGTTCCCAAAATGGCTGAGCTTCCCACCATAACTCCACGCAAAGCCAAACCACGAAAAGACGGTGATGGCAGATTTTTACCTTATGAACGTGATCCCGAATCACTGGCACGTGAATGGGCCGTTCCGGGAACCGAGGGACTGCGCCATCGTATTGGCGGTCTTGAAAAATCAAATATTTATGGCGAAGTTACCACCGACCCGATCAATCATGAACTCATGGTGAAACTACGCGCAGAAAAAGTTCAGCGTATTGCCAATCATCTTCCAATGCAGGAATTCACCGGTCCCGCAGATGCCGATCTGCTTGTGGTTAGCTGGGGTGGTACCAAAGGCCAGGTGCAGGCAGGTGTTGAAGAAGCAAGAGCTCAGGGAATGAAAATAGCTCACACTCACTTCCGCTATATCAGCCCGCTACCGAAAAATACCCGCGACATGCTTGCTTCATTCAAAAAAATCGTGGTATGTGAACTCAATATGGGACAGTTTGCCGCTTATTTGCGAACCAACTTCCCCGAAATTCCTTACCTGCAATACAACAAAGTGCAGGGTCAGCCATTTACGGCAAGTGAACTGGTCGAAAATTTCAGTCAAATCTTAAAAGCTTAATATTATGATGGGCGTTATCAGAAACAGCATAGAAAAATCACCGGTTCCTTTGACAAAAGCAGATTTTGTCAGCGACCAAATGGTGAAATGGTGCCCCGGTTGTGGTGACCACAGCATCCTCAACGCAGTATCGAAAGTTTTCCCGGAAATCGGTTATAAAAAGGAAAATTACGTTATTGTTTCCGGAATCGGTTGTTCATCGCGTTTTCCGTATTACGTGAATTCCTATGGTTTTCACGGCATTCACGGACGTGCACATGCCATTGCATCGGGTGTAAAAATTGCCAATCCGGGCCTCAGCGTCTGGATTCCAACCGGCGACGGTGACTCACTCGCCATCGGCGGAAACCATTTCATTCACCTCATACGACGAAACATCGACGTAAACGTGATGCTCTTCAATAATCAAATTTATGGCCTCACCAAAGGACAGTACTCACCTACAAGCCCGCTGGGAGCACAAACCAAAACATCGCCATACGGAACCATTGAGCATCCCTTCTCCGTAGGTGAACTTGTCATCGGTGCCCAGGGAACTTTCTTTGCACGTGCCATTGACACCAACCCACCGATGATGACCGAAATCATGTTCGAAGCTGCCAAGCACGACGGTACTTCGATTGTTGAAATCCTCCAAAACTGCGTTATTTTCAACGACAAAGCACACGAATATATCACTTCGAAAGAAAACCGCGACAATATGCAACTGCATTTGAAACACGGTGAAAAAATGATTTTCGGCAAAGAAAAAAACAAAGGCATTCGACTCAATGACCGAAGTCTTGAAGTTGTTACCATTGGTGAAAACGGCATTTCGGAAGAAGACATCCTGATTCACGACATGCACAACCCCGATCCGGGAATTCATCTCATGTTGGCCAAACTGTCGAGCCCGATTGCCTTTGGCGTAATCCGCGCTGCTGCTGCTCCTACCTATGATGATTTGATGGAAGAGCAAATTGCTCAAGTCAAAGCAGGGAGCAATATTAAATGCATGGACGATCTGTTCAACAGCGGCGAAACCTGGGAAATTAAATAATTATTCCCAAACACATTTCTTAAAAAACCGGCTTTTCAAGCCGGTTTTTTTATTTCAGGTTTGTCTTATCAATATTATACTTCACATTTCCAATCATTATTATCTTTACACAAAAAAAGATGAATTTATTGCTCCTGGCCATTACCCCGATTTTCATCCTTGCATTTTATCTTTATTACAGAGACAAATACGAAAAGGAACCCATCGGAATGCTCATCAAAGCTCTGATTGCTGGAGCTATAATTGTCATTCCCATTCTGTTTGTTGAGATATTCATCACAAAATATGTGGACAAATATTCCGGCTCCACCGGTGCATTTCTGAATGCCTTTGCCGTGGCAGGTTTCACTGAGGAAATTTTCAAATGGCTGGCGGTTTATCTGTTGTTTTTCCGTTCAAGACATTTCAACGAGCGTTTCGACGGTATTGTGTATGCGGGCATTGTATCGCTTGGTTTTGCATTGGTCGAAAACATCATGTACGTGATTGGAAATGACTCGGCATCGGTTGGCTACATGCGCGCATTCACAGCCGTTCCGGCACACATGCTGTTTGGCGTTGTGATGGGATATCGTTTCGGACTTGCAAAATTTTTACCAGCTGCAAAATCGTGGCAGCTATTCATGGCTTTCTTCATGCCGTTTCTGCTTCACGGAACCTACGATTTTCTGCTCATGCTCGAAAAAACATGGGCGCTGATATTGTTCTTCCCATTCGTCATTTTCATGTGGTATTTCGGCCTTGTGCGCATGAAGCGTCACACGCTCAACTCTGCATTCAACAATACTAAGCCATAGGAACCCACAGACGGTTGACCCCATCAATAAATTGGAGCAGATCTTCAATTCCGGCACCGGTTTCGGATGAAGTAATCACATGAGCCGGCAGTTCTTCCCAGTTTTCGGATATTTTCTTCAGCACAGAATCAACATTCCGCTTGAGTTCATTCTTTGAACATTTGTCGGCTTTGGTAAAAACAAGTGCCAGCGGGATACTATTCTCGCCAAGCCAATCAATGAATTCCAGATCGATTTTTTGCGGTTCAAGACGAGAATCAATCAGCACAAATGTAGTCATCAGATTTTCGCGCCGGTTCAGATATTCACGCATCATGGGCTGCCATTTTTCCCGTGTTTTTTTCGAAATACGTGCATAACCATAACCCGGCAAATCGGCAAGATACCAATTGTTGTCAATCAAAAAATGATTAATAATCTGTGTTTTCCCTGGTGTAGAGCTGATTTTGGCCAGCTTATTAATTCCAGTCATTGCATTGATAAGCGACGACTTTCCAACATTGGAACGACCTGTAAAAGCAAATTCAGGCAAATGCGCCGGCGGGCATTTGGTCCACGTGGTGCAACCTGAAATATATTTAGCAATCATAAAAAAAGAAGGAATTAATCACGCCCCTTATTAAAAGACGCCAGATGCCGGTGTTTCTTTGATTCATAAATGTCGGCAATTGTAACAAGAATACCGATTTCCTCTACATCACCAAAAGTATCATTGAGCGAAGAACCAAAAGTGCGCATTGAACTTGTAAGATTCATATATGCATTGACCAATGGAGGAAAATTCATGCCGCGACTACGCACAAAACGCATCAACAACATTTTGTCTTCTTCGTATGTTTTCCCATTGAGAATATTTTTAACAACATCATCAGTGGTACGAATAGGACGTGGAACATAGGCCCAGACAAGATTTTCACGATCAGGGAAATATTTCATCAGAAACGACAGAATCACATCGCGCGCAAACTGGTCGTATTTCAGATACATGGTTACCTTGCCATAAAAATATTTTATATCAGGATGCATGATAATAAGGCCACCAAGCCCATCCCAGAGATTATCGAGTGAAAAAATGCCTTTGCGGCTGTCGCGTGATGGCTGATATTGCGGCTGAACAAATGAACGACCAAGCTCAATGGTATCACTGAAATATTCGTCCATGAATTTTTCAGAAAACCGAAACATATGTGTGGTTGCCAGATGATAATAACCATGCTCATCGGGATGCGTATCTTTTAGTTTGATGTAGCGATAACCCCCAATGATTTCCTGTTCTCCCGGATTCCACACAATCAACTGAAAATAGGCATTCGAACCCTTATCAAACTCATCAATATCGACAGGTTCTCCCGTGCCACCACCTGCTTCGCGGAATGCAATTTCACGCAGGCGGCCAATTTCAAGCATGAGATTAGGCGCATCATCACCACGAAAAATATAAATCTCATTATGACCGAAATTTGTATAACGGACAAAGCGCTCAGGCGATAGCTCCCTGAGGATTTCTTCACGTGAAACTTTGTCTATCAGCGGTTTCATATTAATCCGTAATATACCAAAAACAAAATAAGGGTGTAAAATTAATCATTTTGCGGGAGATTGTAAACAATTTGTTTCACATATTCTGCCCATTCAGTATCTTTTTTGCTTTTGTCAAACATCGTATATTGAAGTGGTTTGCCAAAGGTAATGGTAATGGTTTGCCCCTTTTGTTTATACATTTCATCAGCCAGATAAAGCATTTCAATGTTGACTTTAATGCCCAACCGTTTGCGCCAATTTGCAATGCGATAAAAACGCCTTGAATTTTGCCCGCTTACATGAACCGGAATCACATTGCGCTGGTGCTGGCGCGCTTTCTGCACAAATGTCTTTTTCCATTCAAGATCAATAATTTTTCCATTGATTTTTCGTGAGGCCAAACCCGACGGAAAATACAGAATGTTATCATTTGACAAAAAGGCCTCTTCAAGCGCTTTCACTCCAGCCGAAGACTGACTGCCAACTTTATTGATGGGGATAAACAATTCACGCATATTGGGCAGATACAATAAAAAATCATTCACCGGAAACCGGATAGGTGGCTTCACACGGCCAACTGTTTGAATCAATGCCAAACCATCCAACCCCCCCAACGGATGATTGGCTACCACTATAAAACGATTTTCACCATCCAAATTCTCGATGCCCCTCACAATGATAGTAGCTCCAAAGTCGGACAAAACCGCACTAACCATTTCAACACCATGCTTATCGCGATTTTGAAACAAAGTGGCATTAATATCTTTTTCATGCAAAATCCGCCGCAGATAACGAATAACAAAACCGGGCAAAAGCCGCTCCAAACGAGCATTTTTTTCGCGGATAAGCTGTTTTACATCAATGGTCCTTTCTGTTATTACCAGCGACCCATTTTCAATTCGGTTACTCTGAACTTCCATATCTCCCTTTTTGCTGTGCAAATGTAAGAACTTCCCACCAAATCAGCGTTTGAGTGAGTTATTCACCATTTTCCGAACTTCCCCACTTTTTATCATTTTATAAGCATCTGTCTGTCAATATTTTATAATTTAATCGTAACCTTTTTGCTTCAAATAAGTAAAAAGTTATCAACAAAGTGGGGAAAAATGGCTTTTTGTGGGGAAGAATTCTTTACTTTTACACTTTAAAATCCTGAAATGGCAGCGTTTATCGGAGTATATGATTTAAAAGCAGATTCGAAGGGGCGGTTCGTATTTCCGGCCTCCCTGCGAAAGCAGCTTGCCGCCGAGGCCTCCGAAGCGTTTGTCATGAAGAGAAGTGTGTTTTACAAGTGTATTGAGCTTTTCCCACAATCAACCTGGGCCAGGGAAACCGAAGGAATAGCCCGGCTGAACCGCTTTGTGAAAAAAAACAATGATTTTATCCGTTTGTTTATGTCCGGCTCGCGCATTGTCAATATCGATGATGGCGGCCGCTTGCTGATTCCAAAAGATCTTATGATTTTCAGCGGCATTTCAAGGGATATTGTTCTTGCATCGGCCATCGACCGGCTCGAAATCTGGTCGAAAGCCGAATACGAAGCGTTCATCGCCGGCGGATCCGCCGACTTTCCGACTCTGGCAGAAGATGTTATGGGAAATGCTGCCAGCAGCCCGGAAGAAAAATGACGCATCACGAAAGTGTTTTACTTCAAGAAAGTGTTGATTACCTCGCCGTGAAAAACGACGGACGGTACGCCGATGCCACTTTTGGTGCCGGCGGTCATTCTTTGCTGATTGCTAAACAACTCAAGACCGGCCATGTATATGGATTCGATCAGGATGAAGATGCTGTAAATGGATTTCATGGGCACCCCAACATCACTGTTATCCGTTCCAACTTCAGATTCATCCACAATTTCCTGCGTTATTACGAAGCGCTGCCCGTAGATGGCATTTTGGCCGATCTCGGAATATCAAGCCACCACATCGAAACACCTCAACGCGGATTTTCATTCCGCTTTGATGCTCCGCTCGACATGCGCATGAACACTGCATCGGATTTCAATGCACAACAAATTGTTGCCCAATACAGCGTTGAAGACCTTACTCGCGTTTTCAGAAATTATGGCGAAGTTGATCAGGCCTGGAAAATAGCCAACGCCATTGAAAAAGCACGCAACGAAAAAACAGTGCAGACTACTTTCCAACTGGCCGAAATCATCAGCAAATTTGCAAGAGCCGGACGCGAAAACAGTTTGATGGCACAGGTGTTTCAGGCGCTACGCATCGAAGTGAATCACGAAATGGAAGCTCTCCAGGAGTTTTTAGATCAAAGCTACAAATGCCTCCGTCCTGGTGGAAGATTAGTGATTATTGCATATCATTCGCTCGAAGACCGCATGGTTAAAGCATTTTTTAAAACACAAAAATCAAACGATTCTTTTGCCCAGAATATTATGGGACAAAAAGACCTGATGTGGAAAGACATTTCGCGCGGAGCTATCACGCCATCCAATGAAGAATTGACCAAAAACCCACGCAGCAGAAGTGCCAGACTGAGAGTTGCAGAAAAAATATGAAAGAAAAGAAAAACACGACAAATGATCTGAGGGAAAAGGATGAACCCAAAACCGCTGCAAAAAAAGATCAGCGCAAAAAAAGGTTTGCTCCCGGATCCATCCTGACCGGTAGTTTTCTTGAAAAAGAAGGCCTTATCAGGCAACTCCCTTTCATTCTGTACATTTTTCTGCTGTTGCTTTTCTATATCGCCAATGCTTATTACGGCGAAAAAACAGTATATCGCATTGAGCAATACAAATCGGAAATGATTGAACTCCGAAGCGAATATATTTCTTCGAAAACCCGCCTGATGACCGGCACCAACATAGGCAAACTAAGCGAAAAACTAAAACCGGAAAACATTTTTCCATCACATACTCCTCCGGGAAAAATATTTGTTCAAAAACAGGAAGATGAGTAAAAAAGAGACCAGTGTAAATAAAACGGTTTTCAGCAGGGCATTTCTCATTTATGCTTTGTCGGGGATTTTTACCATCGCCATCATCTACAAACTGATTCAGATTCAATTTGTCGAAGGAGAAGAGCTTCGGAAAAAAGCTCAGAATCTTTCCGTCAAATATACCGACATCAAAGCACGGCGCGGAAACATTCTTGCCGATGATGGCAGTCTCCTTGCAACATCGGTTCCTCGCTTCGACCTGTTTGTTGATTTAAGTCCGAAAACCATTGATGAAAAGCTTTTCAAGGACAGCCTTGCAACACTGAGCAAACATCTGAGTGAATTTTTCAAAGACAAAACAGCCGAAGAATACAAAACACTGTTGAAAAATGAAAGAGCGCAAAACAACCGCTATTTACGAATTGCAAGAAATCTCGACTTTTTCGATATGAAGGAAGTCGCCTCTTTCCCGATTTTCAATGCAGGAAGATACAGAGGCGGACTCATTATAGTTCAAAACGACCGACGCGAAATGCCTTTTGGTTTTCTGGCAAAAAGAACCATTGGCTACATACGCGATAATTATCCGGTTGGCATTGAAGGAGCTTACGAAAAAGAACTCAGTGGAACTGATGGAAAACGGCTTATGAAACGCGTTTCAGGCCAAAACTGGATTCCAGTTGATGATAAAGCGGATATACTTCCGCAGGATGGAAAAGATGTTGTAACTACCATTGACATACACCTGCAGGATGTTGCAGAAACAGCACTTGAAACTCATCTCGAAAAACACGAAGCTCATCATGGTTGCGCCGTTCTGATGGAAGTTGAAACCGGCGAAATCAAAGCCATTGCCAATCTTCAAAGAATGCCCGATGGAAATTATGCCGAATCGTACAACTATGCCATTGGAGAAGCTTTTGAACCCGGATCCAGCTTTAAACTCATGTCAATGCTCGTAGCTCTTGAAGACGGGAAAATCAATCTCGACGACAAAGTAAATACCGGAGATGGAAAATTCCGATATGGGAAAAAAGAAGTCATGACCGATTCACATAAAGGTGGCTTTGGAACCATTTCAATCCGGCAGGCCTTTGAACTGTCATCCAATATCGGAATATCAGGCATCATTGTAAAAGCATACGGAGCAAATCCTCAAAAGTTTATCGACGGACTGTACAAACTGGGGATTAATAAGCCACTGGGCATTGAACTCAAAGGAGAAGGCATTCCATACATCAAAAACCGCAGCGATAAAACATGGTCTGCAACCAGTCTGCCATGGATGTCTATCGGCTATGAACTTCGCATGACTCCCATGCAGATTCTTGCCATTTATAATGCAGTGGCAAACGACGGAGCTTTGATGAAGCCCATGTTTGTCAAAGAGCTGCAATATGCCGGACAAACGGTGAAAAAATTTGAACCTGTAGTATTGAATAAATCAATTGCAGGGAACAAAACCATCAAACTGGCACAGGAACTACTCGAAGGCGTTGTCCTGCGAGGAACGGCAACCAATCTTAAAAACGCCGTTTTCCCTATTGCCGGAAAAACAGCAACAGCACAAATCGCTTCGGCAGGAGGATACAAAAACAACGAGGGACCTGAATATTTTGCATCATTTGTCGGTTATTTCCCGGCCGATAATCCTCGCTATTCATGCATTGTTGTTGTCAACAAACCAAAAAAAGGACAATATTACGGTGGCTCTGTCGCTGCACCGGTATTTCTCGAAATTGCAGAAAAAATTTATGCAACACGAGCCGAAATGCGCAAACAAGACACCAGCAACACACAAATAAAAAATGATCCTGGCTGCATTTATGCAGCATACAACAAGGCCATTGACATGTACGCAGAACTGGGGATAAACTTAAAGCAAAAGGTGGAAGCCGAAAACGACGATTTGGTTTTCATCAATCTATCTTCAGATTCTCTGAAATACAATGTAAGCAATCCAAATAAATCAAGACTTATAAACCTGCGTGGAATGGCCGCTACAGACGCCATCGCCTATCTCGAAAGCAAAGGAGCAGTTGTTTCCCTCAGCGGTAAAGGATGGGTAATATCACAATCTCCTCAGGCAGGAACACCTGTTCGTCAGGGCATGAAAGTAAAACTAACACTGGGTCCGCGATGATGAAACTGATTGACATATTAAAAAATACAGATTACCGTGTTGTTCAGGGAAACAACGCCATTGAAACGACAGGCATGACTGCTTCGAGCCGCGAAGTGAAAAAAGGATTTGTTTTCTTTGCGCTCAAAGGCGTGAAAGCCGACGGACATCAATTCATCCCTGATGCAATAAAGGCAGGTGCAGCAGCGATAGTATGCCTGAACATCCCGGAAGTTATTCCGGAAAACATTACAGTTGTTGTAACAAAAAACAACAACGAAACCTATGCGCAGGCGGCGGCCAACTGGTTCGGCAATCCCTCATCAGAACTGCATCTTGTAGGTGTTACCGGCACCAATGGAAAAACCACAACTGCAACATTGCTGTTTGAATTGTTCAATAAATCCGGTATAAAATCGGGACTGATTTCAACCATCCGCTACATTGTTCCCGGCAAGGAATATCCTGCTACACACACAACCCCCGATGCGCTCGTCCTGAACCGCATGCTGCGCGAAATGGCCGATGCCGACTGCGAATATTGTTTCATGGAAGTCAGCTCCCACGCCGTAGTTCAGGGACGAATCCATGGTTTGAAATTTAAGGGCGGAATTTTCACAAACCTTACACACGATCATCTCGACTATCACGGCACTTTTGCAGAATACCTCAAGGCAAAGCAACTCTTTTTCGATCACCTGCCACAATCAGCATTTGCCTTATACAATGATGATGACGCCAACGGCAAAGTCATGGTGCAACACAGCAAAGCGAAATGTTTCAGCTATGCTTTAAGTCGCCCGGCCGACTTCAAAACAAAAATAATTCACAATGCCATCACCGGCCTAGGCCTCAGCATCAACGGTACAGAAGCATGGTTCAAACTTGTAGGACGTTTCAACGCATATAACCTGACAGCCATTTTTGCCACGGCAACTCTTTGCGGAATGCAAAAAGAAGAGATACTTGTAACATTGAGTTCGCTCGGTGAAGTCGAAGGAAGATTCAACGTAATACGCTCTGAATCGGGCATCACAGGCGTAGTTGACTATGCTCACACCCCCGATGCATTGAAAAATGTTTTATCTACCATCGAAGAAGTCAATGAAGGCAGCGGCGATATCATCACTGTTGCAGGAGCTGGCGGAGACCGCGATAAAAGCAAGCGTCCGCTGATGGGTCAGATGATGGCTCGTTATAGTCAGAAAGTGATCATTACCAGCGACAATCCGCGCACCGAGGATCCGGACACCATCATCAATGAAATCAGAAATGGAATTGATGCCTCTGAAATGAAAAAAGTTATTTGCATCACCGACAGGCGCGAAGCCATAAAAACCGCATGCTTGCTTGCAAAAAAAGGCGACATCATTCTGGTAGCAGGCAAAGGGCACGAAACGTATCAGGAAATAAACGGCGTGCGCAATCACTTTAATGATGCCGAACAATTGAACGAATTTTTAAAAATATAAAGATATGCTCTACTACTTGTTCGATTTTCTTGACAAGCAATACGATTTTCCCGGAGCAGGCGTGTTTCAGTATCTGTCATTCCGTGCCGCTCTGGCTGCGGCTCTCTCTTTGTTAATCTCAATGGTATTTGGAAAACGCATCATCAATTTCCTGCAAAAAAATCAAATTGGTGAAGACATACGCGACCTTGGCCTCGAAGGACAGATGCAGAAAAAAGGAACTCCCACCATGGGTGGTATCATTATTCTTGCAGCCATCCTTATTCCGACTTTGCTCGTTGCCAAATTGCATAACATCTACATCATTATCATTCTGCTTGCAACTGTTTGGTTGGGAACCCTTGGCTTTATCGATGACTACATCAAAGTATTCCGAAAAAACAAAGCAGGATTGCACGGAAAATTCAAAATTCTCGGCCAGCTAGGTTTGGGGCTGATAGTCGGTTTTGTGATGTATTTCAATGAAAATATTGTAATCCGTGAAAAAATTGACACTTCGCAACACCTCACCGAAGCAGATGTACTGAATAAAGATTGCAAAAAAGAAGCAGCCGATTTTTTCAGCACAGAAGAAATCAAATCACTGAAAACAACCATCCCGTTTGTCAAAGACAATGAATTCGACTATGGTGTTTTAACAAGCTGGATGGGAGATGCAGCATCAAAATGGGGCTGGCTGATTTTTATACCGATTATCATGTTCATTATTGTAGCCGTTTCGAATGGAGCCAACCTGACCGATGGGATGGATGGACTAGCGGCAGGAACATCGGCCGTTGTAGGCATTGTACTCGGGCTTCTGGCGTGGATTTCAGGCAACTTCATTTTTGCCGATTATCTCAACGTAATGTATATTCCAAACTCCGGAGAGCTGACCATATACATCAGTGCTTTTGTAGGAGCCATGATTGGATTTCTCTGGTACAATTCATATCCGGCTCAGGTTTTCATGGGCGATACAGGAAGTCTCACCATTGGTGGAATCATTGCCGTTTTTGCCATCATGATACGAAAAGAACTGCTCATCCCTATTCTTTGTTTCGTATTTGTCATTGAATCTCTTTCCGTCATCATTCAGACAACTGTTTTCAAATACCGTAAAAAAAGATTTGGTTACGAATATGCATCAGCACATCGGGTGTTTCTGATGTCACCCATTCATCACCATTATCATAAAAAAGGACTGAACGAAGTAAAGATTGTCAATCGCTTCATCATCGTCAGCATATTTGCTGCCATTCTCACCATTGTAACTCTGAAACTGCGCTAAACAAAACATATCACATGAAAATCGAAACACTGGCATTACAAGGCAAACCCAATCTGAACAACACAATGGCTGCATCAGTTGCGGCCACCATGTTTGAATTCAGAAAAGACACACTGAAAAAAAGTTTTCAAACATTCCAGAAAACAGAACACAGACTTGAATTTGTAGTTAAAGTACACGGAATTTCTTTCTGGAACGATAGCAAAGCAACCAATGTAAACTCTACATGGTATGCGCTGGAAAGCATGAAAACGCCTATTATATGGATTGCTGGTGGCACTGACAAAGGCAATGAATATGACTGTCTTTTCGAGCTGGTAAAAAACAAGGTTAAAGCTCTGATTTGTCTGGGCGCCGACAACAGCAAACTGATTGAAACATTCAGCCCATATGTTGAAGTAATTGCCGACACACACTCAATGGAAGAAGCTGTAAACGCCGCATATCAACTGGGAAATTCGGGCGATGTTGTTCTGCTTTCACCTGCCTGCGCCAGTTTCGATTTGTTTGAAAATTACGAAGACCGTGGTAACCAATTCAAAAATGCCATCCGCGAACTATAGAAATGAAGTTTTTTTCGCAACATATAAAAGGTGACAAAGTTGTATGGATTATCGTACTTCTGTTGAGTTTATTTTCCATACTCAGCGTTTACAGCTCCACCGGATCGCTGGCATTCCGCTACCAGGGCGGAAACACCGAATACTATCTGCTTAAACATGTATTCACAATTATTACAGGGCTTTTCATTATGTATCTTATTCACAACATGAAATACACCCTGTTTTCTCGTATGGCGCAGTTGCTGTTTATATTATCTGTTCCTCTTTTGCTTTATACGCTGATAAAAGGAACCAACGTAAATGAAGCAGCCCGATGGGTAACCGTTCTCGGCATCAGCTTTCAAAGTTCCGATGTTGCCAAACTGGCGGTCATTCTGTTCCTGGCTCGTGCACTTGCTCTCCGGCAAGACAAAATTGACGATCTCAAAAGCTCCTTTATCCCTATCATTTGGCCGGTAGGACTGGTTACCATACTGATTTTTCCAGCCAATCTTTCAACGGCGGTGCTCGTTTTCGGAACTGCTTTGATTATCATGTATATCGGAAGAATTCCTGTCAAATATATAGCTGCTGCAATCGGAGCCCTGGTTCTTGTCGGCTCTCTGGCAGTTCTGATTATTATGCAATCGCCCGGAAAAGGTCGAACCGGCACATGGGCAAACCGCATAGAATCATACTTTTCTGATGAAGAAACCGAAGGAGATTATCAGGCACTGCAATCAAAAATTGCCATTGCCAACGGTGGTATTACCGGAAAACTGCCTGGAAATTCAACACAAAGAAATTTTCTTCCTCACCCTTATTCCGATTTTATTTATGCACTGATTGTTGAAGAATGGGGGCTGTTTGGAGGTATATTCGTTTTATTGCTGTATCTGATTTTATTGTATCGTGGAATCCGCATTGCCACACGAAGTCCGGGCTCGTTCGGAGCATTCCTCTCTATCGGACTGACCATCATGATTGTATTTCAGGCATTAATCAATATGGGGGTTGCCGTAAACCTGCTCCCCGTTACCGGCCAGCCATTGCCTTTAGTCAGTATGGGAGGAACATCCATCTGGTTTACATGCATTTCGCTGGGCATCATTTTAAGTGTCAGCAGAAACAAAGAAGAAGAAAAAGAAATTGCCAATGAAAACACAAAGGCCTAAATTTATCTTTTCAGCTGGTGGAACCGGCGGGCACATTTATCCGGCACTGGCAACGGCTGACGCGTTACGCGACCTGCTGCCCGAGGCCGAAATTTTGTTTATCGGCGCCGAAAACAGGATGGAAATGGAAAAAGTTCCACATCATGGTTATCCCATCATCGGACTTCCCATTCAGGGAATTCAGCGCAAACTGACACTGAAAAATCTGGCAGTTCCATTCAAGGTTATTGCCAGTTTAATAAAAGCCCGCAAAATTCTGAAACAGTCAAAACCCGATGTAGTAGCAGGTTTTGGCGGATATGCAAGTGGTCCGGTATTGCGCAAAGCAGCCAGCATGGGAATTCCGACACTGCTTCAGGAGCAAAATTCCTTTCCTGGACTCACCAACAGAATACTATCCCGTAAAGCTGATTCAATCTGCGTTGCATACCCTGGAATGGATCAGTTTTTTTGCCAAGAAAAAATTACCTTGACGGGAAATCCTATCCGAAGTGAAATTTTTTCTCAAAGCATTTCTCCAGAAGACGGCCGGAAATTTTTCGGACTTGACACAAAAAAAACAACCATACTTGCTATTGGTGGTAGTCTGGGCGCAAGAACCATCAACGAATCGCTCTGCTCATTAATACCCGAAATTCTTGAAAAAGACTACCAGGTGATCTGGCAAACCGGAAAAAATTATTCGTATAAATCCTGCAATAAATTTGATGCAGAAAAAAACAAAAATATCTTTGTTCAGGAATTTATTTATGAAATGCCTCAGGCATATGCAGCTGCAGACGTTATTATATCAAGAGCCGGCGCCATCGCTGTTTCGGAAATTGCGGCAGTTGCAAAACCCGTTATTTTCATTCCATCGCCCAATGTCACCGACGATCATCAGACAAAAAACGCCATGGTCTTTGTTAACCACAAAGCAGCTTTAATAGTAAAGGATAACGAAGCACGTGAATCGCTGAGTAAAATGCTTTTCACACTTATCGATAACCACAACCTCCGCAGTGAAATGTGTGAAAACCTGAAAAAACTGGCCATGCCTGATGCAGCAAAAAGCATCGCAAAAAAAATAATTGAACTCCGGGAAAAGAAACTGAATGGACATTAAAAAAATACATATTGCATATTTTCTTGGCATCGGCGGAATCGGGATGAGTGCTCTTGCACGTTATTTCAACATGAATGGCGTTCAGGTTTCAGGTTATGATAAAACATCAACACCCCTCACAAAAGCGCTGGAAGCCGAAGGAATTGCTGTACATTATGCAGCTGACGAAAATGCAATCCCGGACAATGCCGACATTGTAGTTTACACACCTGCGGTGCCTGCCGACTTTGCAGAATGGGAAAAAATCAGACAACTCAATTTGCCTGTTATTAAACGCTCAGCCATGCTTGCCGAAATCATCAACAGTATGAAATCAATAGCTGTTGCAGGAACCCATGGAAAAACCACCATTTCGGGCATGATTGCACATTCACTCGAACACATCGGCAAACCCTTCCTTGGATTTGTGGGTGGTGTTTTGTGCGGATACAACAAAAATATTTTCCTGCACGAAAATGCTGAATGGGCCGTTGCCGAAGCCGATGAATACGACCGCTCTTTCCTGGCGCTGCATCCGCGAATTGCCATCATCAACGCCATCGATGCCGATCATCTTGATATCTATGGACAAATAGAGGAACTGCATAAATCGTTTTCCGATTTTGCTGCTCAGACAAATTCCGAAGGCCATGTTCTTCTGTATGACAGAGCCGATAAAACAAAACTAAAACTACCGGAAAATACCATTTTATACGGTTTTGAAAATACGGAAGGATACTCAGCACGAAACATCCATGTTTGCACCAACCGCTTTGTATTTGACTTGTACCTAAATAACCAACTGCTTGAAGGGGCAATCCATTTACCGGCAGCCGGACGACACAATATACAAAATGCAACTGCTGCATTTGCTGCTATGCATCTGGCTGGCTGCGAAACAACAAAAATTGTTCAGGCCCTCGAATCTTATCCCGGTGTAAAACGGCGACTGGAGCTGATTTCAAAGAACAGTAAAATTATTTATTACGACGACTATGCACATCATCCGGCAGAAATAGATGCACTCATAAACACCATACGCGAACTTTATCCCGGCAAAACCATTACCGGAATTTTTCAACCACATTTGTTTTCAAGAACCCGCGATTTTGGAAAGGATTTCGGACAATCACTGGCCAAACTCGACGTTCCCGTTATAACCGATATTTATCCGGCCAGAGAAAAACCAATTCCAGGCATCGATGCAAACTGGCTTCTGGAGCTGATTCCAAATGTCCATAAAAAATACATTCCGTACAATCAGCTTCCGGAAATCGTGAACACATGCGATGAAGGGATTCTGCTCACCATAGGTGCCGGCGATATCGACATGCATATTTCAACCATCAAAAACCGCATCGAACAATCATGAAGCCGATCTACAAAATATTGATTCTGTCGTTAGTCATCATTGTTGTGCTGGTGCTACTCAAGTTGTCAAATGACAATTTCAAAAAACAAAAAATCAGTCAGGTCAATATCACCATCAACACACAGAGTGGACCGGAACTGGTAACCGAAGAAGAAGTGCGAACACTCATATCGCAGGGTTACGATTCGTTGACCAAAAAAACTGTTGAAGAAATTGATCTTGTATGGATTGAAAATATAACACGAACAAATCCATATGTTCTGACTGCAGATGCTTTTATAAATATCGACGCAAGTCTGACTGTTGACATTCTTCAACGAAAGCCGATTTTGCGGGTTTTCAATCAAAAAAATGAATCTTTTTTTATCGATGCCGAAGGCAAAATGCTGCCACTCAACCGTGGAGCTTCACCGGGTCTCATTGTTGCTGCAGGAGACATTCAGGAGCGTTTTCTTCCATCACAAAAGTACCAGCATTTCGACTCAGTAAGTTTTGATCAGACAAAAGTCTTGTCAACGATGCACAAGTTATACCTGATTGCTTCTGAGATTTCGAAAAATGAATTTCTTTCCAGATTGATTACACAGATATACGTCAATGATAATACACACTACGAACTAATTCCCGTCATCGGCAATCAGAATATTATTCTCGGAGACGTGGATGGTTTAAAAATCAAACTAAAGAATCTGCATCATTTCTACAAAAAAGGATACAACACCATTAACTTTTCAAAATATAAAAGCTTCGATATACGCTTCCACAATCAGGTTGTTGGAATAAAAGAAACGTACGAAATCAACGAGATAAAAAAAGAAAACGAGATATGAACGAAAATCAGGAAATAATGGTCGGTCTCGACATCGGAACAACAAAAATCGCCATGATTGTCGGTTATCAGAATGAACACGGAAAACTGGAAGTTCTGGGCCATGGCAAAACCGAATCATTAGGTGTAAAACGCGGTTTGGTAGCCAACATTGACAAAACAGTCGAAGCCATTAAAAAAGTGGTTGAAATTACTGAAGCAAAAAGCAATGTAAACATCCGGACAGTGAATGTCGGTATTGCCGGTCAACACATCAAAAGTCTGCAGCACCGCGGAAGCATTATCCGTGAAAACACAGACAATGAAATTGGCCAGGAAGATGTGGAACGCCTGATTGAAAACATGTATAAACTTGTTATGCCTCCGGGCGAAGAAATCATCCATGTCATTCCTCAGGAATACATTGTGGATGGAGAACAAGGAATCAAAGACCCTGTTGGCATGGCTGGTGTACAGCTCGAAGCTAATTTTCATATCATCACCGGCCAGATTCTTGCGGCACGAAATATTGAAAAATGCATTACCCGAGCCGACATTTCCATGTCGGATATGGTGCTCGAACCCATTGCCAGCTCATACTCCGTGCTCAGCGAAGAAGAAAAGGAAGCAGGTGTTGCATTGGTTGATATTGGTGGCGGAACCACTGATATAGCCATTTTTCAGGATGGTATCATTCGTCATTCTGCCGTCATTCCACTTGGCGGCGACATCGTTACAGAAGATGTAAAAGAAGGATGCTCCATTTTAAAAAGTTATGCTGAAACACTGAAAGTGAAGCATGGATCAGCACTTGCGAATGAAGTAAAAGATGAAATCTATATTTCAATTCCCGGACTGAAAGGCCGGCCTCACAAAGAAATTTCAATGAAAAATCTTGCACGCATTATTCAATCACGCATGGAAGAAATCATTGAGTTTGTAAATTACGAAATAAAAAATTCGGGCTACGACCGCAAGCTCATTGCAGGAATAGTTCTGACCGGAGGCGGTGCACAACTAAAAGACATAGCACAACTATGTCAGTTTATCACAGGACACGAAACACGCATCGGATATCCGAGCGAACACCTGTCGGCCAATGTGGACAAAGAATTACTGTTACCCATGTATGCCACCTGCATCGGGCTTGTACTCAACGGAATCGAAAACTCACTCGCTTCACAATCCAACTCAAAAAAAACAATTCCCAACCAGGGAAAAAGAGAAAGAGGCGGATTTATTAAGAAAATTTTCCGCGGCGGAATGAACTTTTTTGATGAAAACATCAGTTGAGTAATTAACAATTCACAATAATTTGCTGTTGATAAGTTTTTTGAGATCAACAGGAATTATAAGACAAACAAAAGTAATTTTACCCATTAAATTAATCACTAATATGTCGGAAACGGAAAACAGTATTCATATTCAATTTGAAGATACCCAAAGTCTTCCGACCATCATCAAGGTTTTTGGTGTTGGAGGTGGTGGCAGCAATGCTGTCAATCACATGTTCAAACAAGGAATCAACGGAGTTGACTTTGTAATTTGCAATACCGATGTGCAATCGCTTGGCACCAGTCCAGTGCCTGTAAAACTTCAGATCGGAGCCGGTCTTACCGAAGGACGCGGAGCCGGCAATTCACCCGAAATCGGCCGCAATGCAGCGCTCGAAAACGCTGATGAAATCCGCGAGCTTCTTTCGCAAAACACAAAAATGGTCTTCATCACTGCAGGCATGGGTGGCGGAACCGGCACCGGCGCAGCTCCCGTTATTGCGCAGGTAGCCAAAGAACTTGATATACTTACTGTGGGAATTGTAACAACTCCTTTCGGCTTCGAAGGCGGCAAACGTAAAAATCAAGCCAGTCAGGGCATTGATGAAATGCGTAAATATGTTGACAGTCTCATCATCATCAACAACGATAAAGTACGCGAACACTATGGCAATCTGAAACTCAGTGAAGCTTTCTGCAAAGCCGACGATATTCTCACTGTAGCAGCCAAAGGTATTTCAGAACTCATTACTATTCCCGGTTATATGAATGTTGACTTTGAAGATGTCAAAGCCATCATGAAAAACAGCGGCATCGCCATCATGGGAACCGGTATTGCTGAAGGCGAAGACCGCGCACAGAAAGCCGTTGAACTGGCTCTTAATTCACCACTGCTCGACGATAATGAAATTTATGGTGCACGCAATGTTCTTCTGTTCATCTCCAGTGGTGAAGATGAAATCTCCATGGACGAGGTCAGTGATATCTCTGATTATATCCAGAATGCTGCGGGCTCCACAGCCGAAGTTATCTGGGGTACTGGCACCGATTTATCGCTTGGCAACAGCATTTCTGTTACCGTTGTTGCAACCAACTTCAACAAACATTCTTCGCCTGTTAAATCCATTTACGAAGAACCTCAGGTAATCAATTTACAACCTGAAGTAAAACAGGAAATGCCATTGGCTGAACCAGAAACGGAAATGAAAGTTGTTGTGAAACCGGTTGAAGAAAAACCTGTTATTAATCTCTATCAACCACCGATCATTCCTGCCACTCCAATTGTTGATCAACCTGTTGAAAAAATCACCATACAACTTGAACAGGAACAAGAACCTGAACAGAACAACAATCCCATGAATCTTTTCCCTTCTGAGAATGAAACAAAAACCAGCCCTCAGCCAATGATTCATGATGTTCTGCCCGCCGAAAAAAATCAGGAAGAACCATTGCAAACACCCATCCGGCCCGAACTTCAGGATGAGCGCATGCAAAATCTGAAAAATTTCAACTTTACAAATCCGAAAGCAACCAATCTCGACGAAATTGAACAGGTTCCCGCTTATGCCCGCAGAGGCGTAAATCTGGCCCCTGAGAATCCTTCGGACGAGAAAATAGTCAGCAGGTTCACTTTAGGTGAAAACGGCAGCAATAAGCCCGAAATAAGAGAAAATAATTCATTCCTCCACGACAATGTAGATTAATTTTCCTGACCCAATTAAGAACACTTCTATATTTCAATAAAAATGCGCTCTTGCGGGGCGCATTTTTATTTACTTATTACGTCAGGTGAAAACTGAATGCACAGAATACCATCTCTTTGATTAGTCATACCGCTATAAATTATGGAACAACAAACATAGGCGGATTCTACAATTGCATTATAGATATAAAAAACACTGTTTCGTATAGTATATATTGAATTTGATGATATTGATTAAATATATTTCTATTAAAAACATAAATATTAAAATTAAATTTATAGATTTGCCCTACTAAACCTTATAAACTATGAAAAACTTAATGATTGAACCCGAATGGTGGTCGCGTAACGATCAGA
>DAOPKE010000047.1:0-21652 GCA_035390965.1 Bacteroidales bacterium
TTGATGAATATATTTCTGTTTTTGTGAGTGTTACGTGTTTTTCAGCAGACCCTATGTAAACATTAAAAGACTTATTGATTGCAAACAAAATGAGGTTTTTCGAGGTGCCCTTAATGAATTTGTCCCGATTGATATTTTATTTTTCATTTAGTCTCATGTTGCTTTGCAGAGCTTCTAACCATGGAATGCTGGATTGCTTTGCATATCTACAAACAGAGATGTTCATACGTCCCGTCAGGGACGGCATATTGGTAGAAAAAAACAGCATCTTTGTTCGTCCTGTAAGGACGAAACAGTCTCATTAAATAAACCATTCCGTACCTGGTAACGAAGCTTTTTAGATCCGACTTCGCCAGAATTCTCCAAAATAGCTTCAACCAACAGATCATATACGATGGTATTGCACCCGACAATTTTACGCCAGGAGTTTATCCCGACTAAGGCGGGGCCTTACACCTAATAATTTAAAACGAATACGTCACACCGCCCAGAAAACGGAAGCGATAGGATGGATAATGATTCCAAATCATATATCGCTGCGAAGCAATGTTGCTGAATTCAAGGTAAGCAGACAATACTTTTGAATAGCGGTATTCCAATGTGAGATTGGCATCAATGGCTGGCTTGAGCTCTGTAACAAGCAAAGGCGACGGCAAAGACTCAACCCAATAATCATTATTGGTCATTCGGGCATATCTTTTTCCAATGTAATAAACCCGTGCGCTGGCCAGAATTTTATCGGCAAGATTATAACTCAATCCAAGCATCCCTTCAAAATCGGGAATATTATAAGCTTCGTCGTTGGTAACAGCTTCTGCATGATTGTAAGCCACCATGAGTAAACCTTTCCATTTGCTTCCGATATTCAATGCCCCATTAAATTCACCACGGAACCAACTCACTTTTTCATCATAAACCACAGTCATCTGATTTTCGAGATACGAAAACGAATCATCAATTACAAAGAGAGGGCAATTCTCAGTTTTACGATTAACGGCCTGAATACTGTAGTTGAAAACATGAGCGATGTTTCCGCGAACGCCACCATAGAGTACCTGAGCAGTTTTTGAATAATCACTTGTAATAAAATGATGAATAAAAGGATTTTCGTTAGACAGAGAACGGAATGAATGATATTTAACGTTGCCATCAAGCCCCCCAAAAGCGCTCAGAATACCAGGAAGCAAATTTAATTCAAGTCTTATTTCAGGCAAAAAATGAGCTTCTGCCGTTGAATCTGTCTCCATCACCAACTTTGGTGATATTTCAATAAACACAGGACCGAAATTGGTGCTGATATAAGGCGCCAGATCAATCAAACCCGCATTCCATGCGGTAAATCCTCGATTCTGAAAATAATGTTCAATATCGTATCTCAACCCAACAACCTGATTTTTACTGACTTTTCGTAACCATGATACACGTTTGTCAAAATAACCACCAAGCGAAACACTGTGTTCCGTTGCATTATGAATATTCCAGAAACAATGATAAGTAAGATCTGATTGATAGTTCAGATGCGACGAATCGGCATGGGTGCTGTAAAATGAAATGAGTGCACCTGCATCGTTGTAACGTTGCCTGATGTCTTTTTTATCAGTCGAAAGCCACTCGGATGAATCAACCGGAAGTCGCACCGAATCAGGCCTGAAGCCATAATAATGAACCACATCGCTATGAAAAAACAACTTGCCGTATAATGTATTCTTTGATTTTATGCGCGATCCGCTCAAATCAATTTCATTGTTGCTCATTCCGGAAAAAGCATAATCCGGAATTTTTGCATTGGTTGAAAAATGCTTCATGTGCAATCCAAAACTCTTTGTTTTATTGCGCTTAGTGTTCACAAACAGCTCTCCATAAGGCGTACGGCCTGTTCCAAATCCGACTCGGATATAATTTCCGTACAACTCTGTAAAAGGTTCCCCACTCATTTTTGCTGCTTTGATAGGCGCAGTCTGAAATGCAATCTTCATGGGCTGCGCAAAAACCGAATACTGCATATCAGTCTTCTTGACGTCATCGGCTTTAAACGATGGACTGAACTCTTTTTTCGGAAAGTCCATCAATCGTGGGTCATACGAGCCAACCACAACTACATTTTCTGTATAAGCGTTCACAGTATCGTTTTGAGCCGAAACATTTACGCTTGCTAAAAGACAAATGACTGTCCCAATAATCAGTGCTTTTGTTTTCATTGTACTATTCATTATTTCCGTCAATGATTTGTTCACCTTCTCCGTCGAGCTGCTGCTCCTTTTGTTTTTCCAGCGTGATGATAGCATCCAGTTTTGTCCGGGCCTCTGTAACAAGATCTTCGCCCTTGTAATTGTCAATCACGCTCTGCAACGTATATTTGGCCTGATAGTAATCGCCTTTTGCCACATAAACATCACTCAGCAGAATGAACGATTTGGCAACCCAGTATTCAAACGATGCAAATTCGTTGATCAGATCAAACACCAGTTTTTCCGATTCAGTATAACGTGCATTCTGATATTCAATCAAAGCCAGATAATAACTGGCCTCTGCGCCAAGTTCCGATGATTTAAGTTTTACCAGTTTACTGAATTCGGCCTGTGCCTTCGGTAAATCATTCAGCTGATATGAAGAGCGTGCAATGATGGCCGATGCTTCGTTCTTATCTTTTGGCGCAACCGCAGCATCATCAATCACTTTCTGCGCCGACACGATGGCCTCGTAGTACAATTCGCTGTTGAACTGAGCATACATGATGTTGCGCTGAGCTTCCTGCTTATTCGATACTGACTGCGTTATCCGATCCAGTTCGGTATATCTCTCCACTGCTTTCGGATAATTTTTTGCATTGAAATAAATCCGCGCCGATTTCAATAATGAAGTTTCAGTGAACGAAGAAAAAGGATTGGATATCACAAACTCATACCCCGTCTGTGCATTCTGAAAATCCTTCTGCCCATACAAGCATTCAGCACGGTAGAAATGCGCATTCTGAATAAATGCTCCTGCTGGAAATTCTTCTATATATTTTCCAAATGCCACCGACGATGTTTCGCAGTCACCATCGAGATATTTGTTTTCAGCGGCAAGATATACCATGCTGTCCTTTTCCATCTGCGATACAGAACTGCCTTGCGAACTCACAAGTTCAATCCAGTCAGGAATGCGGTCCATATCGGTATAAATGGCTTTCAGATTCATCCACCCTTGTTTCGATTCTTCCGAACCTTTATATTCACTCACCAATTGCTTGAATGCTTCAATGGCTTTGTCGTTCTGACCCAGAATACGGTATATACTGCCTTTCTTCAACATGGCGCGTGCACGCAATGAACTCTCAGGATAATCGGCAATCAGCTTTTCATATGAAGAAAGCGCCTGTGTGTTCTGATCCTGAATTTCATAGGTAATACCTGATTCATAATAGGCATCGTCCGAAAACCGCGATGAAGGATATTTTGTAAAAAGAAGCGACAACGTGTTCTGCTTTGCTGCATAATTGCCTTTCACTCCTTCGCATTTTGATTTCTGAAGCAATGCATAATCCATATTTTCAACATTCATGGCCAGCGATTTCTCATACCATTCTATCGATTGTGCATACTCACGCAAAATATAATAGCAATCGGCCAGACGAAGACAGGCATCGTTTCTGAAAAATTGATCATCCTTTTCTCCATTTTTAAAATACAACTCGAAACTCGAAGCCGCATTTTTGTAGTTTTTACGCTGCATCTGCGCATATCCAAGACCGTAATAACCTCTCGCATAATAACTCAATCCCGATGAAACCGGATACTTCACAAACATGTCATACTGTACCGCAGCCGAATCATACTGCTGCTTTCGGTAATGTGTTTCACCTTTCCAGAACAAAGCTTCTGCTCTGATTTTCCGGTCATAGGTGTACGTGATTGCTTTATTAAAAAGTGTCATTGCACCATCATAATCTCTGGAATTGAACAACTCAACGCCATGATAATAATTCACTTTCTGATAAGCTGTCCATATACGCTCATTCTTCACCCTGATGCCTTCAATTACAACAATGGCATCTTTATAATTACCAGTTGACATCAGCAGTTCCACCAGCAATTCGCGCGCTTCTTCAGCTCGTATCGATTTCGGAAAATCATTCAAATATTGCTGCAACGCCTTAATAGCGCCATTATAAGGATGAAAGTCAAGTTCATATGACAAACGGGCATAATTGAACAACGCATCTTCAGTAATGTCAGTATTAAATTTCAAACGATAGGCATCGTTGAAACAATTGAGCGCATATTTTTTATTTCCCATCTTCAGATAACAGTCGGCCAAATGATAGCTCGCATTCTGATTGAGCGAATCCTCCATTGAAGTAACATTTGAAAAACACACAGCCGCTTTCTGATAATCCGTATTCACATAGTATGTGTATCCCAGCAAATACTCATCTTCACGTGTTAGCGGCGTAGAAGTTTTGGCAGCATACTGTTCCAGATATGGCAGTGCCTGTTTATAATCTTTCTTTGCCACATAGGCATCGCCTGCCATCCTTGCCATCTCGGCCTGTCTCTTCACATTGGGATTTTCGAGCATGGGAGGAACAAAAGCTATCAATTCATCAAACTTATTTTGCAGGTAATAAATCTGAGCAATATAATAAGGCACAACGCCTCCGAATGTTTCGTCATTAACCAGCTTGCTGAATGCTCCCAGCGCCACTTCGTACTGTCCTTCGGAATAGCTGATATGTCCGTAATAATATGTGGCTGGAGCCGCCCAATGGGTTTCTCCATCTTTCACCTGCATAAAACAACTGCGCGCCTGCAACATCTCTTCGCTCATAAAATGCGCATATCCTTTTTTAAAATAATACTCGGCCTGCTGCTCCGACGATAAATGCTGTGGACTAATGCCTGCATAAGCTTTGGCGGCTTTCTTCCAGTTTTTATCGCGATAATAAATGCTGCCCAGGTAAAAACCGGCCAAGGGTACAAAACTACTCTCCGGATGCCTCGACATAAATGCATGAAGCCGGCCACGGGCATCGTTGTTCAATAGCTCATACGAACAGCGCGCAATCTGAAATTCAGCTTCAACTCGCATCGGATCCTCTTCATTCGGAATACAATCCAGCACTTTCTGAAATGCTTCCCGCGCTGCTCCGAATTTTTCCTTCATCATCAGGTCACTGGCAGAAAGATAAATGGCCTGTGGATCACTGTATTCACGTGTAAGCTGACCCATGGATGACATGTGCAACAACAACAGTCCAACCATGAGTAATAATCGTGTGTTTCTCATATCTGTGAAAGATTTTGAACGATAAAATTACTTCGATAACAAATTGCTTATTTATTAGAGGTGCAAACTTATCAACAACAGTTTTTTAATATTCTGCTGATATTGTTTGCAAATCACAGGTATAAGCGCTGCTTCATTCCGATTCAATATAATTACTATTTTTACAAAACGTTTGCAGCAATCAAATATTTCACCTCAGCATTGAAACAGAAATTCAGACAGGGAATCACACTTCAGGGACAATGGAACTTCGCCGGTTTCATTTTTATTGTTGGTGGATTTGTCATGATGTCATACAGGCAAACATTTTACTTCGGACTGCCTCTGGTGGTTTTACTCTTTCCGGTTTTACTGTCAATCCGTGGCACCGATATCGATTATGAAAAAAAATCATTCCGGAAATGGACGTGGTATTACGGTTTTAAAATTGGTAAAGTATATTCTCTTGTTGGATATACGTTTGCCGAGCTGCGAAATTATTACGCCTGTCATACCATGGGCTGCGAAAGCATTTCAGGCACATACACAGCCAAAACGTTCGAAATTCTTCTTGGTGGCCCAAACAAACCAAAAATCATTTTCACTGAAATACCCGACTATGCTTCAGCGCGCAAGGCACTTGATGAAATCTGTTCACAGTCAGGACTGGAGCTCATCGATTCATACGAAGCCATGCTCGATCGGGTAAGAAATTTACCAAATACCAATCCTGACCGGAAGCGATAAGCCACTGTCTCAATTGTCTTTTTTAAAGACACTCAACTTTTTTATCCCACAAAAAAGTAAATGTCTTACATTTGCAAAAAATAGCAAAAGTAACTCACCCGGATTTCGAAAAGCGCCTTAAATGAGAACAAAATACATTGACCTGATTGAACAAACATTTGAATTTCCACAGGAAGAATTCAAAGTGGTTGAAAATGAACTGTTATGGAACGACATCAACCTGATGCAGATTATTGAACAATATGGAACACCGCTGCGCATTTCATTTGTACCCAGCATCAGCCGCCAGATTCAAAAAGCCAAGCGTATGTTCAATGTCGCCATGGCCAAGGTTGACTATCAGGGTGAATACTTCTATGCATACTGCACCAAAAGCAGCCATTTTGCCCATGTACTCGAAGAAGCACTGAAAAACAATGTCCATCTCGAGACATCAAGTGCATTCGATATTCATATTGTTGAACAACTTTTTGAAGAGAATAAAATCACCAAAGAAACTTTTATTGTCTGCAACGGATTCAAACGTCAGCACTACATCGAAAACATTTCTCGGCTCATCAATGCCGGATTTTCAAACTGTATTCCGGTCATCGACAACAAGGAAGAACTGCTCGAATACAAGATCCGGCGCGGCATAAAAGCAAATCTGGGTATCCGCATTGCTGCCGAAGAAGAACCCATGTTTGAGTTCTATACATCTCGCCTGGGCGTTCGCTACAACGATATTTTGCCTTTCTACAATCTCTATATTCGCAATCATCCGAATTTCGATCTTAAAATGCTGCATTTTTTTATCAATACCGGCATTAAGGATTCGGCCTACTACTGGAGTGAATTAACAAAATGCGTAAACATCTATGTCGAGCTCAAACGCATTGCTCCAACACTCGACACACTGAACATCGGTGGCGGCTTCCCCATCAAAAATTCATTGGCATTCGATTATGATTATGAATACATGGCTGAAGAAATCATAGCCCAAATTAAAAATATCTGTAATCAGAACAAAGTGCCGGAACCCAATATTTTTACCGAATTTGGTTCATACACGGTTGGAGAAAGCGGCGCTGTGCTCTATTCCATTCTTGGACAAAAGCAACAAAACGACCGTGAAATGTGGAACATGATTGACAGCAGTTTTATGACGACACTACCCGACACATGGGCTCTCAATCAACGTTTTATTCTGCTGGCTGTCAATCACTGGGACTATGATTATCAACGCATTTTCCTGGGCGGACTAACCTGCGACAGCCACGATTATTACAACGCCGAAGCGCATGCCAACGCCATTTTTCTTCCGAAAATTGAACCCAACGACCCGCAATACATCGGATTCTTTCACACCGGCGCCTATCAGGAATCACTGGGTGGGTTCGGCGGAATTCAGCATTGCCTCATTCCCGCTCCAAAACACATTCTTATTCTCGAAGACCCCGAAACTGGCGAATATTATCCAAAACTTTTCGCCAAGGAACAAAGCTACAAATCAATGCTTAAAATTCTGGGCTACTGATAAACTGCATCGCGACAAATTAAGGTTAAGGTTAAGGTTAAGGTTAAGGTTAAGGTTAAGGTTGAGGTTGAGGTTGAGGTTAAGGTTGAGCAGCTTTCAGTCATCAGTAATCAGCATTCAGCAGTAGGTGCCGACCGAAGCGTCGGTGCTCTCAGAAGAAGCTTAGCAGTTTTAAATTATTTCCAGAATCTAATATTCTCACATTTTCACATAAGCGAAGCGGAATTTAATCCTCCGCCTCCAGCGGAGTAAACTCCAAAGGCGGATCATTTCCACATTAGCATAGCCGCATGCCCAATGCCGCAGGCACTATTCTACCAACCGCCCTCTAATACCGACAAACAAAATGAAAAAATTCAGATTGGTACAATTTTTTATGTATTTTTGCCTCAAACTCAAAATATGAAAAAGTTAGCACTGATTATTGTCGTTGCATTGATAACCGGTTTTGCCGGAAATGCAGATGCACAGAAACCTTTTAAAGGAATTCTCACCTACACCATTACCTATGATGGAACCTGGGATGCCGCAACACTTGCCCAGCAACCAACCGAAACAAAAATGAAAATTCTCGGCAAATACAGCAAGTCTGAAATGATTGCACCGGGTGCTACCGTTGAAAACATCACCAACGGAAAAGACTCTTCACAAATTGTCTTACTCGACATTCCTATGCTTGGAGAAAAATATTACATGCTCACAAAAAAAGACAAAATTCTTGAGAGTCTTGCCGAAAACAAAGCTCCGGAAATCAACTATCTCGACGAAACAAAAGTGATTGCCGGCTACACCTGCAACAAAGCCGAATACATTACCGAAGATGAATACGGTGACAAAAAAACAACAGTGGTTTATTATTCAACAGCCATTGGTGGTCCGGAACTCAACTTTGGCGGACAATTTACAGGCCTCAAAGGTTTTCCGATGGAATATGTAATGGAAACCGATGAAGGTAAAATCACTTTTACCGTTTCGAGCGTTCAGGTGAAAAAAGTAAAACTCAAAGAAACTGATTTCTACATCCCGACTGATTATTCAGAACTTACCGAAGAAAAAGCAAAAGAACTTTTCGGAGGCGAATAAAAAGATTTACACAATAAATTGTTCAAAAAAACCTTCTCTTTTCAGGGAAGGTTTTTGTTTTTCAATGCGTTGCTTTAAGTATTTTTGCATTATCATGAAAAAGAACAGACAGGATAAACCCCTTTCAAATTCACGCAAAGAGTCGAAAAATTCGGCCCGTAACACCATTAAAGCCATTCATAAAAATAAAAACACCTCAAAAAAAGAACAATCAAAATCAAATAAAACCAAATCAGAATCAAAGAAAAAAGAATTCGGTAACGATCGTAAATCATTCATGGAATTTCTGAAATCAAAAGAAACTCATTTCGGATTTGGTTTGTTTTTACTTGTTTTTAGCGTGTTTCTGATGTTCTCTTTTATCTCATACCTCAAAAACTGGCACAGCGACGACAATGTAGTTCAATCTGGTCTTCGAATTTTATTTGACTCTGCTGTTACTGTCGAAAACAGCATGGGCAAACTGGGCGCCTGGTTCGGTTGCCTTTTTATAAAAAAATGGTTCGGTATCGGCTCTTTTCTGCTGCTCATATTTTTTATCAACAGTGGTTTGCTGCTGCTTCGTGTGAAACTTGTCGGCTTTTTTGAAAGTGTCTTGTATCTCATCGGAACCACTCTGTGGCTGTCCGTTTTTATGTCTGCAATCTTTACCCGACCCGATGCCATGATCTGGGGAGGCCTTTTCGGCTGGCAAATACGTGACTGGATCAGCGGTGCAATAGGAAATTTCGGACTCATTATTCTGTTACTTGTTGTTTTTATTCTTTATATTTCTACTCTTTTTGGAATAAAACTGCACGAAATCAAACTGCGCAAAAAAACAACTGAAAACGAAAACAACGATAATAATATCTCAATTTCGGGTCAAAACAACGAAACTGAAATTGCCAATACAAAAACTCAGATTGATGATCTTTCTGTCATTGAAAAAAATCCGGATGAAATGATTCAGGAACCTCAACATCAGGATGTCCCGGAATTTGAATTAACAGAAAAGGTTACCGTTTTCAACGACAGTGATGAAAAAGTCGAGACCGGCGGAATCGACCTCACCGTGCCCGAGCTGATAAAAAATCAAAACGAGAAAAAAGACGATGATGTGCAATTCGTCATCGAAACCAGTCCTGTCGAACTGGCTCCTGTGCTCGCTGATGAACCAGAGCATTTCGGTCTCGACACATTGTACGATCCATTGAAAGATCTGAGTCAGTATCAAATGCCTCCCACAACCATGCTCATCGACCGTGGCGAAGGCGAAAGCAAAGTAGGACGCGAAGAACTTGAAAACAATAAAAACCGGATTGTTGAAACACTCAACAATTACGATATCAAAATCAGTCAGATCAAAGCAACCATCGGACCTACGGTAACCATGTACGAAATTGTGCCTGCACCGGGTGTCCGCATCAGCCGCATAAAAAATCTGGAAGATGATATTGCCTTAAGTCTGGCCGCACTTGGAATCCGCATCATTGCACCTATTCCGGGCAAAGGAACCATTGGCATTGAAGTGCCTAATCTGACCCGTGAAACAGTGTCACTGCGCTCTTTGCTTGAAAGCGACAAATTTACCGGAACCAAAGCTGAGCTTCCTTTTGCAATGGGTAAGACCATCACCAATGAGCCATTTGTGGCCGATCTTGCGAAGCTTCCACACTTGCTCATCGCCGGTGCAACCGGACAAGGAAAATCGGTCGGACTCAACGCCATTATCTGCAGTCTGCTCTACAAAAAGCATCCAAGCCAGTTGAAGTTTGTATTTGTCGATCCGAAAAAGGTGGAGCTGGCTCTGTATGCGAAAATCGAAAAACATTTTCTGGCCAAGCTGCCCGATGCCGACGACGCCATCATTACCGATGTAACAAAGGTTATCGCCACACTTACATCTCTCACACAGCTCATGGACAGCCGCTACGATCTGCTTAAAAATGCCGGCTGCAAAAACATCATTGAATACAATCACAAATTTCTGGAACGCAGACTCAATCCAAACGACGGGCATATGTACATGCCCTACATCGTTTTGGTCATTGATGAATTTGCCGACCTGATTATGACAGCCGGAAAAGAAGTGGAATTGCCGGTTGCACGAATTGCTCAACTCGCCCGTGCTGTGGGCATTCATCTGATTGTGGCAACACAACGTCCGTCAGTCGATGTGATTACAGGAAAAATTAAAGCGAACTTCCCTGCACGCATTGCTTTCAAAGTTTCTTCGAAAGTTGACAGTCGCACCATCCTTGATATGAACGGAGCCGATCAACTGATTGGGATGGGCGATATGCTGTATTCGCATGGCAGCACCATGCTTCGTTTGCAATGTGCCTTTGTTGATACACCTGAAATTGAAGCCCTGACCGACTTTATCGGCGAACAGCAGGGATATCCGATTACATATGAATTACCCGAGCCCATTGTGGAAAAAGACACTGTAAAAGGAGATGCTGATCTTAAAAACAAGGATAAATTATTTAATGATGCAGCACATATTGTAGTGACACTGCAGCAAGGATCAACTTCACTTTTACAGACAAAACTAACGATTGGCTTCGCCAGAGCACGAAGAATCATCGAGCAACTGGAACAGGCAGGCATTGTAGGACCACCCCAGGGAAGCAAGCCCCGCGATGTTCTGGTTAAAGATATTGAAGTTTTGGAACAGTTTTTGAAAAATTCGGAGTAACTTTGAACCCCAAATTTCTCATTTATGAAAAAAATCTTTTTGATTGCGTTTGTTTTTGCGTCAACCATTTTTAATGCAAGCGCACAAACCGACACCAAGGCAAAAGCCATCCTCGACGCTCTCAGTGCCAAACTCGATGCCCTGGAAACCATGAAGTTCGAATTCTCTTACACCATGACCAATACGGCAGAGAATATCAATGAAACAAAAACAGGCAGCATTTACATCAAAGACGACAAATACCGCCTCTATATTGCTGACCAGCTTATCATTTGTGACGGAACAACCATCTGGACTATTCTGAAAGAAGATAAGGAAGTTCAGATAAACAGCGTAGATCCAACCAATCAGAATACGCCTAACAAAATGCTGACCTCCTACAACAAAAATTACAAGGCGAAATTTATCAAAGAAGCTCCAAAAGCCGGCATTATTATGCAAACGCTTGACTTAACTCCTCTTACAGCCCAATCTTTTTACAAAGTTCGTCTCGAAATAAATAAATCAAAAAACATGGTGTATTCTTCCACCATTTACGATAAAAACGGAACAACATATACCTACCTCGTTACCAACTTTATCGAAAACCCCAAAGTATTTGAATCCCGCTTCACATTTAATAAAGCTGACTATCCTGATTATTCAATCAACGATATGCGATAAGCATTCAAAATATTCTGAAAGCTCCCTTGAGGAGCTTTTTTTATGCTTCATGAAATATTTTTTACCTTTAAAAAAAAATCATGAGGAAATACCTGCTCTTTGCAATACTCATCTTTGCTGCTGCAACTTCCTTCGGTCAATTGCTGACTCCAACTGTGGACAGCATCCCCATGCGTGACGGTAAAAAACTGGCTGCCGATATTTATTTGCCAGACACCACCGGAGGCATTTCTTATCCGGTCATTCTGATTCAGACTCCCTACAACCGGCTCTGGTACCACTTTGGACTACCACTGATTGGCACAGCGATCGACACAAGTCCGTTTGCTTATGTGATTCTCGACTGGCGTTGCTTTTACGGATCCGCAGCGGCCTGCGTGACTACACCTGATCGCGGTGCCGACGGTTACGATGCCGTTGAATGGATTGCAGCGCAGAGCTGGAGCGATGGTCAGGTGGCTACCTGGGGACCTTCAGCCTTGGGACGTGTGCAATATATGACCGCGAAAAAAAATCCGCCACATCTGGTTTGCGCAGTGCCACTTGTGGCCGGCCCTCAATACAACTATCTGGAATATTTTCCGGGAGGCGTAGCGCGTGATGAATACATCGATCAACTGGATGCTCTGGGGTATGGCATGTCGGGCTCTTTATATGCAAATCCGCATTATAACCTGCTTTGGAGCTATTCCGAATCCACCAATTTTTATCCCGATTCCATTCAGATACCGCTGCTGATGATTGGTGGCTGGTACGATCACAACACCGTTGTAATGCTGGATTTTTTTGATGCCATACGTACATCATCGCCGGCAGCGGTACGCGACAAGCACAAACTGCTAATGGGACCCTGGGTTCATGGTGGTCACGGCGCTGCATATGTGGGTACTGATTCGGCAGGACAACTCTCCTACCCTATGGCGGCCGGAATTTCGGATTCGCTCGCCATGCGCTTTCTGAAATTTTATTTGCTCGGAGAAGCAAACGGATACGACACACTCAGCACCATTACTAATTTTCAAATGGGGGTGAACACCTGGCAATACATCGAAAACTGGCCACAGAGCGGAATTACAGAGACCAATCTGTATCTGCACGAAGACCTGTCGCTTCAGCCGGTTTCTCCATCAGGATGGTTCGGAAACAGAGGGTTCAGTTACGATCCACGCGATCCATCGCCAACGGTAGGTGGTCCGACATTACGTGCCGACATGGTTCAGGGTCCATACGATCAGTCTCCAACAGTTGAAAGCCGGGGCGATATTCTTGTTTTTACTACACCGGAACTCGAGTCTGATGCAACGGTACAAGGCTATCCGAAGGTAGTGCTTTACGTAAAATCCGATTGCAGGGACACTGATTTTGCAGCACGGCTGACCGATGTTTACCCAGATGGCCGCTCGATGCTGCTGGTGGATGGCATACGCAGAGCCCGTTTCAGAGAAGGTTATACAACGAGTGACACCATTTTCATGAACGACAGCTCCACCGTTTATCAGGTCGAAATAGAACTCAATCCGACATCGCACACTTTTCTGGCAGGACATAGGATCCGGCTCGACATCACGTCTTCGAACTATCCACGCTTCAACAATAATATGAATGACGGCGGCCCGATGTATGTGGCCGGTGATACAACAGTAGCGCACAACCGGGTTTTGTGCAATGGCACATCACCTTCAAAGCTTGTTTTACCGGTGGATGTTATTGATGTTGGTGTTGAAAAAAACAGAAAACCTGAACTTTCAATATTTCCGAATCCTTGTTCCAATGAGCTGTTTGTAACAATTCCGGATGGAATTATAAACAATATTGTTGTTGTTTCAGTTTATGATGCAACTGGTAAAAAAATCAGTGCAAAATCAGACATCGAGGGAAATATTGTGAAAATAAATACTTCATCGCTGGCGGCGGGACTTTATACAATTCAGCTGCAAAGCGATGTTCAATGTTTTACTGTTACTTTTTTCAAAAAATAATGAAATGATATACAATAAGCGATAAAAAGACTACGTTTATATTAACAAATTAATTTTTTATGAGAAGCACCATTTTTATTTTTCTGTTATTGCTTGCCGGCATCGTTGATGCACAAACAGGCGAGTATTATTTCATCGTCCATCCGTTTGAATTTGATGAAATCTACATGACTGCTAAAGCACAGCAGACAAGACTTGCCAGCAAGGTAAAAACCATCACGGAAACAACCACGACTTATAAAAAAGGAAATCCTGAAAAAGCCACGCTAAAAACAGTGTTCACCCTGAACCAAAAAGGTGAGACCATTCAGAAAGAAGAATATGACGCAAAAGGTCAACTGATGCGCAAACACAGCATTATGCTCAACGACAGCGGCTGGGTGGAACAAAAGAAAATTGAAGATGGCAAGGGGAAAGTATTGTTTCAATACGATAAAAAATATGATCCGCTGACCGGCAATATCATATCGTATGAATACCGGAAAAACGACAAACTGAAATTGAAATACACCAAATCTTATTGCGGAAAGAATCTTGCGGAACAAATTGTCTATAAAAAAGACGGTGAAACTGTTTCAAGGCGCTTCGTATATACTTATAACACTGAATCGAAGTTGCAGATTACGCATTTGTATGATGGAAACGGAAAACTGTTGCACACCTGGAATCATGATTGTTTGCCGGAAGGCGAACTGATGGCTGCACGCAAAGATACAACCACAGTTTGCAAAATGCGCGAAGAATCTGCTGACGGCCATTTTGTGAATTATACTAAATCGGTCAATGAAAAGGGACGACTGACTACCACAACCACTTGGTTTCGTGCTGAATATAAGGCAGATTCAGTAAAGGTGGTGACTGAAGGGAAACATCCTTCAACACGCTTTTATCGCTATGGCGCCGATGGAAAACAATTTGAAAGCATTGTCATGAATGATGAAAACATCATTACTCATAAATATTTCCAGCTTATGAGTGAAAATGGCAATCAACTGAAATATGAAAACTGGAGTTACTCGAAGAAACACGGACTCCGATGCACCAATAAAGCTATTTCTGAAGAAAATGCACAGGGGCTGCTGACAAAAAAGACCTATTATTGGTATGGAAAATTAAAGAGCGAAACAAGTTTCTCTTATACATATTTCTGATTTCAGAAATTTCGCAATCTCTGCAGAACATCAGCTCTGGCTCAATTCCGGAGTTGCTGTTTTTTTTTATTGACTCGATTTTTTATTCTTTATACCATTTTCCCGGGATCTACCCACTCATCAAATTGTTCCGGTGTTACAAGCCCTGATTCTATAGCGGCTTCGCGCAAGGTTTTTCCTTCCTTGTGCGCTTTCTTTGCAATGATGGCTGCATTGTCGTAGCCGATATGCGTGTTTAACGCGGTCACAAGCATCAGCGAACTTTCAAGGTTTTTTCTGATAGCTGCAAGATTAGGCTCAATGCCGGCTACACAGTTATCAGTAAACGAATGGCATGCATCGCCGATGAGTCGTGCAGCAAAAAGAAAATTATAAATCATCACGGGCATAAAGACATTCAGCTGAAAATGGCCGCCCATGCCGCCTGCAGTGATAGCTGCATCGCAGCCGATCACCTGTGCACACACCATCGTCACCGCTTCGGGCTGAGTAGGATTGACTTTGCCGGGCATAATGGAAGAACCGGGTTCGTTTTCAGGAAGTAGAATTTCTCCGATACCGCATCGCGGGCCGCTTGCCAGAAGCCTGATGTTATTGGCAATGTGCATCATACTCACTGCAACGGTCTTCAATGCTCCACTGGCTTCCACAATGGCATCGTGCGCCGAGAGTGATTCAAATTTATTTTCTGCAGTAATGAAAGGCAGTTTTGTGAGCTCTGCAATTTTTGCCGCCACCTTTACATCATATCCTGCAGTCGCATTCAGACCTGTTCCTACAGCGGTGCCGCCCAAAGGTAATTCACTCAGATGCATCAATGAATTTTCGATGGCTCGTATTCCATGATCAAGCTGTGACACATAACCCGAAAATTCCTGACCAAGAGTAAGTGGCGTAGCGTCCATCAGGTGCGTACGGCCGGTTTTCACAATGGCTTTCCATGCTTCGCTTTTGGCTTGCAGTGCGTCGCGCAGCTTTTCAAGCGCCGGTATGGTATGCCACACCAGCATGGAATACGCTGCAATATGCATGGCCGTCGGGAAAGTGTCATTGCTGCTCTGCGACTTGTTTACATCGTCGTTCGGATGAAGCGTTTTTGTTTCATCCGTCAGCTTTCCGCCGGCAATCACATGTGCACGATTAGCAATGACTTCGTTGACATTCATATTGCTTTGTGTGCCGGATCCGGTCTGCCAAACCACGAGCGGAAACTGATCATTCAGCTTGCCCATGGATATTTCGTTGCAGACCTCTGCTATAAGCTTTGCTTTATCAGCTGACAATTTTCCGAGGTCATTGTTTACCAATGCCGCTGCTTTTTTCAATATGGCGAATGCTTCAATAATCTCAGTTGGCATCAGCGTTCCGCCAATTCTGAAATTGTCTTTCGAACGTTGGGTTTGTGCGCCCCAGTATTTGTCGGCCGGAACATCCACAAGGCCCATGCTGTCTTTTTCTTTTCTGTATTCCATTTTCTTTATCGTTACAGTCGTTACGCGTTACAAAGTTACAAACGTTACTGAATTCAAAACTAATCTCTCTTCACACATTTTCACATCATTTCGTTACACGTTACAGTCATTACAAATTTTCACAAATCATCACCTACTTCCTCGTCCCTGGAGCCCGAAGCTTGTCACGTTTCACGTGAGGCATACGGGCTAATAATATTTAACTCCGGAGTTTACTCCGCCAAGGCGGAGGAGTATCTGATGGTGCTGCGCAGCTTCTTTCACGCCTTCGGCACTTCTCAACCTTGACCTCGTCCTCACACACCACTCACTGCTCACTGCTCACTGCTCACCAGTCACTGCTCACCGCTAAAACAGTCGCTCCAGATCATCAACAGACTCAACAATCGCTGCCTTATTGCCTTTCACAACAATCGGCCTCTTCAGGAGTTTTGGATTTTCGGAAATAATCTGCGCCCATTCTTCGCCGGAGAAATTTTTCCCTTTCAGCTCTTTTTTATAATAATCTTCCTGCGTACGAACGATGTCAATGATCGGCACATTCAGCTGTTGAACGAGTTTTTTAATGCAGGCCGCACTGATTCCTGTATTCAGATAATCAATGATGTCAATTTCATCGGTTTTTGATTTCACAAGATCGAGTCCTGCTCTGCTTTTGCGACAACGTGGATTGTGATATACGGAGATTTTCATGTAAAAATTTTAATTCGTGAAAATACAAAAAGAATCCATGCAGCCCTATTTCTTTTTCCATTTCAGACCGATTTCCATACCAAGCACAACCGAGGCCATCGCGGGGTGACGATCTATGATATAGTCGAATGTTTTAGGATTCACATGATCGGTACTGCCGGTGTGTCTGAGAATTTCATTGCTGAAAACCACACCGGCATAAATGTTCCAGGTTGTCTTTCCCGCATCAACCGACAGTACTAAATACGGAGTTAGCGTGAAATATGCTTTTTGCACCAGTGGTTAACAGGAAGTCAAAATAAGAATGAAAAGACTCCTTTTCATTTTTATTGCTTTCGTAAATTCAGAGGAAGGGTGTATTGAAAACCAAAAATAATGTTTGCTGAGGTGGGGTGTTTTTTCAGAACATAACCCCAGGTGTAATCCTGATAATGACTCAGATCATTGTATTCCTTTTTCACAAGTGATGGAAAATTTGCCCCGATATAAAAACCGTATGGTGTTTTTCCGCTTCGGTTCTGATAGGTGAAAACCGGTGTCAGAACTGAAAACCACTTATTGTAAAATGTAATACGATCTGAATAATCGCTGCTGACAGGATAATCATCATGTTCAGGATCATAAAATGCAACCTCGTAATCGTAATAATAATACGGACAATAAACCAGCTCTGCCCTCAGCGAAAATCCCCAGGAATTCTTTTTGTTTGAAAATATTGAGGGCTGCACGCTGAAGCGATGAAAAGCCGAATGCACATCCTGCGAAAAATACGGGCCGCCAAGCAAACTCATCGGGCTGATCCATTTTTCATAAAAACGGGCATTATTTATCTGAAAGCCATATCCGGCCAGACATTCCATATAACTCTTCGGCCGTTGGCTGTACCAGATATAACCACCGCTGAATCCTCCGGTCAGATTGGGGACACCCTTATCATGAAAACCATAGTACTCATCATTTGAAAGCCAGCCCTGATAGCCAATCAAGCCCGTTGCATACACTCCGTGATGTTCGCTGAACGAATGCATGATCTGCAAATCGGTGTGATTGAAATAATAACCCGTCAAATTGACTTTTGTCTGATGAATGCTATCGAAAGTGGCGGTAACAGGCGGCTCGACAAAATAAGCCTTCTGCACAATATAGGGATTGCAGGATGCGAATAAACATGCAAGTATAACAATACATACATATTTCATGGCCAGTGTTTTGGCAAATATAAAACAAAAAAGCGTGAAAAATACTTTTACGCTTTTTTGTAATAAAATATAATTGTTTTATATGCCAATCAGCAACCTCAACCCCGGATAGACGCCTTTGAATTTTCCGGGGAAATACATCTGTGGAGAGAAATACCAGAAGTCGCCCTTGAAGCCAAATCCCAGCCTGAAAGTATTTTTCTCAAACACATCACCCTGCCGGAAAACGAGGTAGCCCATATCGATGCCGGCCATGGTTTTGAGCCGCGGAAGAAAACCTTCTTCAAGTGCACTTAGATTAATAAAGCTATTAATAGATCGGGTACCGTTTTCGGCAAAGGAAAAATTCCAGTCGTAGCTGAGATAGTAGCCGATATCGTAGTCGAAATTGTTCCAAATATAACCCAGTTTGACTTCTGCTGACAACGAATACGGGGCTTTAGAGAGACATAAACCTGAGCTCAAATTAAGTACAATTTTCTCGTCCATCTTTTTCCTGGAATAAATTATATAAGGTTTTTTATCAGCGCGAAATGTGCTGTCTGAGTAATCAATATTTGTTGCTCTGACCTCAGATGCACGATGCCAGTCCTTTTGGCTTTTCAAAGCAATCACATCTGTGATAAGCGCCTTAAGCATAGGACTTAAAAGAACCGAATCATTGTAGAAGCGGATGTTTATAAATCCTCCAGGTATATCGATTCTGCATTCGTTCAATTCAGGATATGGAATTATTGATTGCCTTTTCTCACTATAAACAGTTTTTTTCGTAGAATCGAGTTGTTCCATGACAAGAAAACCCGGATTATAATATCTTAATTTAAAACGCTGTGTTTTATCATAGTAATTGCTTTTTGTAGAATAATGCTGTTGCACACTATCTAATAACAAACTCATTTGCATGTTCGGATCAGCAAGGAAACCAAGGTCATAACATTTAATTGTTATCCATGCATTACGCGAAAAAATGTATAATGAGTCTTTCCAGTACTCTTCGCCAAGATAGCGAAACTGTTTCCATTTGCTCACATCCAGTTTTTGTGTTGAACCGGCAACCTGAGCCTGCACTGCAGCGGCAAAGAACAGCAAACATAATCCGAACAATATTTTTTTCATGACAATTTGTTTTTAATGGAACAAGGGTGATTTTATGTTATTGCGCGCTGATAACCGGAATTGTAAAAGTTTGTTTTTTTCTGTCATAACGAACATCGGCTGTAGCAGTATTGTTTGGAAACGCTGGCTTGGTGCGCCAGAACAATATGCCCCGCACTTGTTTCTGAGGCGTGTATTCAATTGGAAAAACATCATTGACCTGCGGGTTTCCGCCTGCAATCAAGGGTTCAGAGGTATGTTGCTTTTCAATAAATATGGTGTCATGCGAAGTTGAGTAAACTACATCTGTCTTTTGCAGAATAATAGTATCGTGTACGATTGCAGAAGTCAGAAAACGATCTAGGTAAATGGTCTGAAAAACCACATTCTTAGCTGGTTTCACAAGCGAGTCCAAACTGTTTGCAGCATTTCTGATTTCTTTTTTTTCAGCCATTTTTTTTGCAGAATGTTCTTTCTGTATCCACATAAAATAAGCGGTGGTCAGCAGCAACACAAGGATTGCAGCAGCCGCTACTCGAAACAGCACTGCCGTGAGCGAAAACATTTTCGGCGGATTGGCTTTCTGCCATACACGTCCGCGTGCAGCCTCTGCTGCGGCATCGTCATTGGCAGCTTCTTCAAGCAAAGCCTGACGGATTATATTATCAAACTCAGACGTTTTCATGACTGACATTATTTGTAATTCGTTGAATAATAAAACTGCGGGCCTTGCACAGTTGCGAGCGCGAAGTAGTTTCGCTGATACCGATCAGTTGTGCAATTTCTTTATGCGAAAATCCTTCGATGGCATACAGATTAAATACTGTGCGGTATCCGGCAGGCATGGTGGTAAGAACCTGCTTAATCTGTTCTGCATCAAAAACGCTTGCATCAAAGCTTTCGGACGCATAATCATCATACAGCGCCATATCTTCTTCGAGTACCAGCAATCGTCGACGTTTGAGAAAACGCAACGCTTCGTTGATGACCAATGTGTGAATCCATCGTCCCAGACTGCCTTCGGTACGAACATCAAATGTATGCAATCCGTTGAAAACGCGGATAAAAGCATCGGCCACGACATCTTCGGCATCGTGATGATTGCCCAGATACCGCACTGCAATGCGGAATGATGTGCGGTAATGCGCATCAAACAATTCGCGCTGCGCCGACCGGCTGCCGCTTTTGCATTGTCTGATGAGTTTATCTTCGTTCACGGATGGTTGATTTTGTTGCAAATGTAGTAACCCGGCAAATGGAAAAAACGCTGCCTGAAGAACAAAAAATGTTATACTATTTTTTCGCCAGAGACTTCTTCCTGATCTTCATGTTGACCAACTCAACAATCAGCGAGAAGAAAACAGCAAAATAAATGTACCCTTTCGGGACCTCGATGTGGACACCTTCGAGCATCAGCATGAATCCGATCAGAATAAGGAATGACAATGCAAGAATTTCGAGTGTTGGATTTTTTGCAATAAAACGCGAAATGGATCCGGAGAAAGCAATCATCACAAACATGGAAATAACAATGGCCGAGATCATGATCAACAGCTGGTTTGACAATCCAATGGCTGTAAGAATGGAATCAAATGAAAATACAATATTCAGCAACACAATCTGCAACACCACATTGAAAAACTTTTTCCCGATGTCCTTTTTTGTTTGGACAGGACCCGTTTCCATTCTTCCATGAATTTCTGAAACGCTCTTGGCAACAAGGAAAAGACCTCCGGCAGCGAGAATAATTTCACGAAAACTGAACCCCATCTCATTAACGTAAAACAACGGCTCGGTCATTTGACGCATCAGATACACCAGCGCAATCAATAATGCGACACGCAGAAACATGGCAACCACCAAACCAATACGTTGCGCAGGCCGCTGCTGATCTGCCGGAAGCGAGTTGCTTACAATCGAGATAAACAATATATTGTCAACACCCAAAACGATTTCAAGCAACGTAAGTGTCAGCAATGATATCCATGCTTCGGGAGTGAGGAAGATTTCCATGTATGAAGAATTTCTACAAAAATACGAATTCTTTGAACCCGATTTATTTACCGAAAACTGATTTTAAATTGCACATAAACATCTAATTTCTATTTTTACATAAAAAAGTAT
>DAOPKE010000048.1:0-21594 GCA_035390965.1 Bacteroidales bacterium
ATATTTTAAACTGCTCTTAATCTTGCTTTTAGGCGGTTTTATTCATAGGAGTTCGGTATTGACAGAGAATTGGCTAAATTCGTAAAAAATAAAGTTCTTGAGATTGGTGACCAATTACAAATATTAAAATCAGAAAAATATGGCTATGGAGATTATGGATTAGTACGAATGGATAAAATTCCATCTTTAAATTTTCAAAACCAAGGGGGCTTTACAAAGTACTTTTCTGACAAGGCCAAATCTACCCAAAAAAATCAGACAATAAATATTGAGAATAATTATGGGCAAGTTATTCATGCTGGACAAAAATCAATTATCACTGATAAAACGAATAAAGCATCAACTGAAATTAAATCGAATAATCAAGAACAGAATAAATCGTGGTTCAAGAAAATCATTACAAGTAATTGGACAATTACAATAATCGGAGGATTATTCGTATTAATAGTTGGAACTTTCTTGTTACATAAATTTGGAATATTATGAAGAGTGAAGCTTTTATCTTTGTTTAGGAAATCAGTGCTGGTTGAAAGTTTTGTGCACCAAAAGCCGCTAATACGCAAAGCCCGAACACGATAACATCATTATCAAATTCATATTATGAACACCAAGCACAAACACCATCAAACTAGAATTAGCGCTCAAGAACCACAAAACAAAGTAGTTTCATTCAAATCTATCTCAGTTCCAAATACACTACATGGTCAAATCAGGCAGGCAATTTAAATCGGATCCTCGTGTTGACGAAATATCATTTTTCATTGCGCAAAATGACATTGAAAAAGCCAAGCAGCTATTGTCAGAAACAGGCATTGACACCTGTGATGGCTATTTAAGAACAGCTTTGATCTGGGCAGCGTTTCACAATAACATTGCTCTTTTAAACTGGCTAATCGAAAAGGGCGCAAATATTAATCACCAGGACCGAAATGGGTATTCAGCCCTTCATTTTGTTGCTCAGGAGAAGCGCTTTGATTGTGCAAAAATACTTATTGAAAAAGGTGCTGATCTTGAACTTTTAGATAATCACGATAACACACCTCTTTGGACAGCAATTTTCAATTCACGGGGTGAAAATCAAATAGTTGAGTTATTTATAAAGCATGGTGCTAACCCCGATCATATTAACAATCATCAGCAGACTCCAAGAAAACTGGCTGAAATGATTCAGGGCTTTGACCTGACATCTCTTGAATAGTAGCTATTATACCTGCTATTGTCATTGGATTTTTCTCCCCCCATGCAACCAATTTCCCCTAAATTTGCACTGATAATCAAAGACTTTTTTATGCGCGCAATTTTTGTTCTGCTGGCAGTTGTTTCGATGACTGTTTTTTCTGTTGCCCAGACCGTTGAATACACCTATCGTTTCAGCGATTATACCATACAGAATCATGGTGATTTTCACACAATCGTTTTCAATGGAACAAAGCAATACGGCGTGGTAGGCGAGCCAGCAATGCCGTATCAGCAGGTATCGCTGTTGCTGCCGCCGGGCACTGAAGTAGCTTCGGTTGAATATGTACTTGAAAACGAAATTACTATTCCCGGAAACTACATGCTGCCTCCGTTGCAGCCCGATATACCTTACAGCATTGGCAGTACAGGAACAAAAATCAAATCAGAGACAGTGTATTCGCTCAACGAATCCTATCCGCAAAAGTACAGCAGCACGATTGCAACGCAATATCTGAACGGCTATTCGTTTGCACTGGGCAAATTCACTCCGGTGCGCTGGAACCCTGCAACTGGCTCCCTGTCTTATTTTTCAAACGTCAGAATTATTATTCATTATGCACAGTCAGACAATTCAGCAAAAGCGTTTAAGAATATAAGCTCTTCTGAAAATGCAATGCTGCGGACTCGCACACTTGCACAGAACAATGACATGATGGATCGCTATCCAGAAAAAGAAGTGCTGGATGCCTATCAAATGCTGATAATTACTACATCGGCGCTGCGACCCGGATTTACTCCATTGAAAAATTATTACGACAGTATTGGCATCAACACACGCATAGCTACCACCGACAGCATTTATTCTGTTATGACAGGTGATGGGATTCGTACCCGTATTCGTAATTATATTATTCAGGAATATCAGACCAACTCCATTGAATATGTTTTGCTGGGAGGCGACGTAAGCAAGATTGGTGCCCGTGGGTTTTACTGTTATGTTGTTTCTGGTTCAGGATACGAAGACGATGGAATTCCGGCCGACTTATATTATTCGGCACTGGATGGCAACTTTGATGAAGATGGAGATGGCATCTTTGGTGAGGCCTTACAAGATTCGGTTGATTTGCTGCCCGAAGTAGCTATTGGTCGTTTCCCGGTTGAAACTGCAGATGAACTAGAATTATTGGTAAACAAAACCATTCAATACCAAAAATATCCGATAATCTCCGACATGAATAAAGTTGTTTTGCTGGGCGAAAACCTGCTTGATACACCATTGACCATGGGGCAGGATTATCTGGCATTGCTGATTGATAATCACAACGACAATGGATATACAACCAGTGGAATACCATCGGCAACAAATTTCATTGATACCATATATGATCAATGGAATATAGCCGGTGGATTTCCTTCTTATGAATGGGATATGCCCGAATTGACAACAGCTATCAATGCCGGATCATCGTTTATCTATCATGTCGGGCATTCGGCCGAGTTGTATATGATGCGCATGAGTGACATGGAGTTAGACAATACAACATTTTCATCATTAAACGGAACCGATCATTCCTACGGACTGCTTTATTCGCACGGCTGCATGTGTGGCTCGTTTGATTGGAATGATTGCATTGCCGAATTGTCGTTGTTGCTTGAAAATTATCTGGTAGCTTGTGTTGTAAATTCGCGGTATGGATGGTTCAACGAAGGACAAACCGAAGGTCCGTCGCAGCATCTGAACAGGGAATTTGTTAATGCCATTTATAATCCATCCATTAAGGAGCGGCGTATTGGACAGGCATTTATGATGTCGAAAATTGCTACTGCACCCTGGGTTGATCTTGCTGGTGAATTTGAATTCGGTGCACAGCGCTGGGTGCATTACGACAATAATCTGTTGGGCGATCCGGCTCTGCGAATGTGGATTGATGCTATTGAAGTAGGAATCGAAGCTTCTCAAAACAGCGAAATTGAATTTTATCCAAATCCTTCGGATGGACATATTGTTGTTGACGAAAGGTTTGTTGGCGCGCAGCTTAGTGTTTTCAATGCCATCGGCGGGCTGGTGTACAACGGAATAATAAATAATCAGAACATAGATCTGACGCTGTTTTCAGCAGGTATGTATCTGCTGCAGATCAACAATGGTCTGGAGATTTTCGGTGGAAAAGTGTTGATTCGTTAAAAACGGCTCAAAGCTCAACGTCCCGCCTTCAGCGTGATAAACTCCAGGCACAATGCTTTTGAAGTCAACCTCTTCTTGCTGACGGTCAAATGTCGGGGGGCGTCCAATATTCCCATTTGCCAACACAAATGACAATTCGTTGAATAATGATTCGTTTTGTACAAACAAAGTGGAAAAACAAACCACTTCGTAAAAAAGTCAGGAAAAGCATTTTTTTCACAACGGAATATTAGTATCTTTGTGACTCTTTTGCTGTAAATTTCGCATATTATTGATTATCAGTATTTTAGAAAAGTGAAAAGAATCAACAAAATGAACGGAAAAAAAAGATGATATGAAAGAAAAAAAAGAAAAAGCACCTGCGGTAAAAACAATTGAAACAGCTGCAAGAAACATTCAGAGCGAAAACATAGTACTTCGCGAACATGCCGAATTTCACAACTGCTATTCGGTTAAGAGTGTACAAGACGACATTCGCTTTCTTCAGGTAGTATATGGCAAACCCATTTCAATTAAGCCCGAAGACGTAACCATTGATTTTGTCAACAATTTGAAAGTCATCGGAAAAGATATTTATTTCTTTTTCAAATTGCTGGAGACCGACATGAATCCGCATAATTACATTAAATCAAAATATGAATTCATCCGGCGTCGCATTCCCAATGGCGATCCGAATCTGTTTTATATAGCGTGGAACGGATTGATTAAAAACGACAGTTTCAGGCGTTTGCTTATTCAAACATTCAGTCTGAGTCGATTCAGTGATATTTTATGTCCTCAAAGCATTGCCACTCCCGGTGCATCGATGACCCGTTATCGTACAAAGCTTGTTTTGGCCGATGATATGGCAACAACGCCTGATGGTAAGCGTCGCACAACCGGCCGGGCTCTTGAAGATGGCAGTGGATTGATGATGAACGAAGAAATAGTCTGGTTGCCCAATGATAAAGCCATTCCTTTGTTTCCGCAGGCATACGTTCCATTGAATCAGACACATGTGATTATGATACGTCATGGCAAGTCTGAACATGAGTCTGGCGGCGACAATCCGGAGTTTGTCGGTTCGGGATTCTGGGATACATGGAGCAACAATCGCCGCATCAGTGGTTCGATGAGTAATTTTTTAAGCGATGGAGGAAAGAAAACGGCACAGGAGTTAGGACTTGATTTTAAGGTAGCCGTTGATATTTTAGACAAAGCAGGATATCCCATGTGGTCGTGGTCGAAAGACAATCCGGTACAGGTATTCGGAAGTGAATCGGAAAACACGGAACAAACCGCACGGATATTTCTGCAGAATGCCGGCTATACAAACATGCAGTTTCACGCCATGTTTGGTTTAAATTCGCAGAAATACGGAGCATTGACGTTCAAGTATAAGAATGAAATTATTGATCAGCTGGCACGGATTCATTCGGGTGGAGATGAGCCAACACCGGAAACAAAGACGAAAGTTTCGAAAATATTCAAGAATCGTTTTTATCATTATCCCGAAGGTGAAACACTGATTGAAGCTGATTGGAGAATTGCCTATTCTTTTATTGATTTATTGAATCTGAATCTGGGAAAACGCATTTTGCTGGCAGATCATTCGGGCGCCATACGCGTTTTCGAAGCAGTGATACGTACGCTTGATTTTGCTGAATACAGCACCATCAAAGAAGCACAGGACAGCATCATGGCTATGTGTTATCAGCCAGGTAAAAACCTTCGTTACGATTATCTGCAGCGAAAAGACTTTCCTCTGCGCAAACGCGATAAGAAATAGAATTCATGAGTACACCGCACGTTATATTAATTGCAGCAGGAAGCACCATTATCGGTATTGCCGCAGTCCTTCTTATCATTAAACCCCGAATCAGTTATCTGCGGCGGCGTCTGTTTACAGATCCGACAACTGGATTGTTGAATTATGAAGGGTTTTTGAATTATCTGAAACGATATCAGAAAAAAGAATCTTTTGTTTTGTTTCTTCTCGATCTCGATGATTTCAGACGTTTTAATCGTCAGAGTTACGACACTGGCGATGTTGTTCTGAAATTGTTTGCTACGCGTCTTTCAAAAAAAATGAATGGAATTGCTATTTGTGCACGGTATCGTCTGGGTGATGAATTCTTGCTTGTAGCTCAGGAAAAGGATACCGAAAAAGTATCATCGTTGCTTGCCAATCTTAATACTGAAGTTAGTTACAAGGATGATCCTGTGCATTTTTCATCTGGTATTGCTGCTATCGAATGCAACGATGCCAGTTGTTTCAATGCCATCAGAACAGCGCATGATATTCTGATGAGTAAAAAGATATAAGATTGTTTTTCTCTTTGAAGTATTATTTCACTTCTATCAGCATTTCTGTTCTTTCCGTCAGATAACCAAATGGAATCGAAGGCATATTGTGCGATTTCAGCATTTCTTCAATTTCGTTGCAGCATGCAGGTTCAACGGCAATCAACAATCCTCCGCTGGTTTGTGGATCGCACAGAAGTGGCTTCCAGTCATTATTTTCAAGCTTTACATGGTGTCCGTAGCTTTCCCAGTTTCTAAATGTTCCGCCAGGAAAGCATTTCTGAATCATATAGTCTTCGATGGAATCGAAGCGTGGAATTTTAGTGTATTCAATTTGAGCCGACACATTGCTGCCTTCGCACATCTCGCGCAAATGGCCAAGCAAGCCAAATCCGGTAACATCGGTCATGGATGTAATGCCTGGCATTTTTGCAAATTCAGCCCCGATGCTGTTGAGTTTTATCATCGATTCTGTGGCAGTACGTATATGTTCCGGTCGCAGTTTTCCTTGCTTTTCAGCGGTTGTCAGAATTCCGATACCCAAGGGTTTTGTTAGATATAATTTGCACCCGGCTTTGGCCGTATTGTTTTGTTTCAGATTTTTAATATCGACGCGACCCGTTACAGCCAGACCGAAAATGGGTTCAGGACTATCAATGCTATGACCGCCGGCCAGCAGAATGCCAGCATTTTTGCACGCCTGACGTCCGCCATCCACTACAATACGGGCAATTTCAGGATCAATTTTATCGACCGGCCAGCCCAGTACAGCAATGGCAACGAGTGGAACTCCACCCATGGCATACACATCGCTGATGGCATTGGTGGCGGCAATCATTCCGAAATCGAATGGATCATCGACAATGGGCATAAAAAAATCGGTGGTGCTGATGACAGCAGTGCCATCGCCCAGATCATAAACCGCCGCGTCGTCGCAACTGTCATGACCAACCAGCAGGCGCGCATCAGCAGTAGTTTCAATCTGACTTTCGAGAATAGTACACAATACATTAGGCGAAATCTTACATCCGCAACCCGCACCATGACTGAATTGTGTGAGTCGTATTTTATTTTCTCCGTTCATATTCCTTTAAAATTAATTCTGTGTTTTTTTCAGCATCGATGCTGTCGGATGCAATCATCCAAACCTTTTTGTTATCATGAAATTCAAGTCCGCGCGTATAGGCCTTGTCGTAATACGAAAGTGAAATGTAAGCCACTTCGTACAGATTTCCTTCATCGAGCCATTGCAGCGCCTGATTGACATTTTGTCCGCCCAGCCGGCGTGCAATTTTTAAAATTGATTCCTTCAGATCATTGATGCTGGCTGCGGCATAGTCCTGGACAAGATATTCCGCACGGACGCTTCGAGGAATGTCAAGAAAAAAAGTAACTGCATCCCGCATCTGTGCAAATAAATCGGCGGGCAGCTGCACATGACCGATGTTGCGGCTTTCATCTTCGAGCCATACAGGTCGCTCCTGATCATAGTTTCGCCAGATATTGAACAATTCGTTTTCGAATTGCTCGGTTGTTGGCTGCGGTTTTTGTCCGATGGCACCAAATGCCGATCCCTTGTGACAGGCCAACCCTTCGAGATCAATTGCCTGATGGCCGAGATCGTGAAGTATTTTAATAATCGGCGTTTTTCCACTGCCGGTATAACCACCCAGAATAATCAGCTGATGAGTTTTTTTCCAGTGCTCATTCAGCAAACGGCGCCACGACTTGTATCCACCTGTAATAACTGAAACACTGGCAAAACCATTTTCGAGTAGATGCTCCGCAAACAGCCGGCTGCGCATACCGCCGCGCCAGCAGTGAATCACAACAGGACCATCGGGAGCCACTTTGCGCACTTCGTCGATAAACCATTGCTTTTTAGGATTGGCAAACTGAAATCCCAACTGCATGGCTTCGTCGCGGGAGCGGCGCAAATACACGGTTCCAATCTCTGCCCGCTCATCATTATTGAACAGAGGCACATTGACTGCACCCGGAATGTGACCCTGTGTAAATTCGCCTGGCGAGCGCACATCGATGAGTGGGGCAGGATGAGACAAATATTCGTGTATGGAGATGTTTTGAATCACGATGTAAAAGTAGTTGATTTCTTTGAGACGCTGGATAAGGTTGAGGATAAGGTCAAGGTTGAGGTCAAGGTTGAGGTTGAGGTCAAGTTTGAGGTCACAATTTAAGGTAAGGTTGTGAAATCATAGCACGTTATGCAGCAATTCACATATCCAAATCCTTGACTTAGCCTGATTTTTCACTATCTTTGCTATCTTTTGCAAAAACGAAATACGATGGAAGAAAACAAAGATTTGAACGAAGGGAAAGTTGAAGAAACAAAACAGGAAAATCCCGCTAAAGAAAACGAAGTAGATGTTACATCGCTTGTTGGATCCAATATAAAAGCATTGTTGGTCGATGTAGGCACTTCGATGTACCGCACCATACGCTATCCGGTAGGACAGTTTTTCGGGCCGGTCGATCTGGGATTGCATCATTCCACCAAATACAATTCGATGAACATTGGAACCGGATTATTGTCCGGATCTATTTTTCCAGGATCAAACCGATTGATCTTTACCGGCTTCAGTCCATGCTGGACCGGATTTTATATTTCGAGTATGGGCGGAGCCGGACTGGTTTTCGACAATCTTGGAATCGATTTGCTCAGCATAACAGGCCGTGCAGCATCACCATCGGTGCTGATACTTAATCGTGTACACGGAGAAGAAATTCAATTACGTGTTGAGCCCCTCGAAATTCACGATATCTGGCGTTCAGGCCGGCAAGGGGTGTATTCGCTGATGGATTATGTGAACGAAAAATACCGCGACGAATACAGCGATGCCTACCGCATATTGGCTACGGGACCAGCCGCCGAAACAACCGATTTTGCCGGAGTGGTCAGCGTACCGGTACGAAAAGGAGAACTCACCTATGTCGATACCTGGGCAGGGCGGGGTGGATTTGGCTCAAAAATGTTTCAGGAATTTAATATTGTAGCTATTATTTACGGAGGAACTTTTATTGATAAGGATTTCCGCGATCGCAGCGTAGCTGACAAATGGTTTCAGGACCGTTACAACAAAAAGCTGGCAGCCAAAGACCTTGAAGCCACCACCAAATATCGTTTCGATCCAAAATTTGAGACCGGAGGCACTTTTGGAGTGAATTTCGCCACGATGAACGGAAATCTGATGGCGTTTAATTACGACTCATTTTTCTGGTCTGAAGAAGACCGGAAAAAAGTCCACAAAGATTTTATTCTTGATCATTATCTCAAACAATTCAACGAAGAGACCATCAAGCAAAAGCAGAACTGGACCTGTGGTGAGCCCTGCGTGGCGGTTTGCAAGAAAATGAATGTTGAATATAAAAAAGATTACGAGCCCTATCAGACCATGGGACCGCAATGTGGCATCTTCGATCAACGCGCCGCAGAGCTTTTGAACCACCATGCCGATATGCTTGGATTCGATGCTATTTCGGTCGGTGGAGTATTGTCGTGGCTGATGGAATTGCTTGCGCGCGGGTTGCTCACCAAAGAAGACCTGCAGGTAACCCGTTATCCGATCTGGCACAGAGAGCGATTCGACGTTGTAAAAGATTCGATGCATAATGCCCGGCTGGGTGTCGAAATACTGGATACCATTGTTCAAAAACGTGGCATAATCGACTTTCAGTTAGGCCCGCGTCGTTGGGGACGCAAACTGGCGCGTGAACGCGGCCGCGAAATACTCGACAGTTTTCTTTATCTCGCTTTTGGCCGTCGTGGCTGGATTGTTCCCAATCAATATTGGGTTCCCGGCGTGTTGTCGCCGATGCCTATAGTTGGAAAATATTATATGTACTACGGAACAGACTTCATGCATCCACGGGTACTTGGACATACCAACACCACCCGGTTTCAGAAAGAGCTGATTATGGATAATCTGGGATTATGCCGTTTTCACCGCAACTGGGCCGAAGATTTCATGCCTGATATTATCGGACAACTCTATGGCGAAGAAATCAAGGATAAATTTACCGAAAGTCTGAAAAGCATTGCATACAACATCAACAGCCGTAACAACAGTACTTTGTGGGAATCGTGGCGCAATGTTGAATTGCTTGAAACGTATCTCAAACGTAAGCACGAAGAAGAAGGCAACAATGATCCGGATCTGGTTGGCTGGATTGACTATTTCAAGCGAGACCGCCGCACAGCTGCCATCGATTACTGGTACGAAGTGCATAAAGGCATTTGTGAGTCGATGAACGAATTCTAATAAGTGGTCAGCAGCATTTTCTTCAGCGATGAATAGTGATTGGATAACGATAATGGTTAACGGTTAATGGTTATTGGTTAATGGTTAACGGTTATTGGTTGGTTCAATGATAAATCTCAAAAGCAACGCGAGAAGATTCAAAAATCAATCGCTTGATTTTTTTTTGAAATCAAAGAAAATTCAAACACAAATAAAAAAGCCGAAAAGCAGCATTCAGTCATGTGTTGAGAGATATTTTACCTGAATTATATCGCCTCAGGAATACGATGAAGCGTTTTTGGCTGAACAACGGGCTAAAAAAAATGATTCTGGAGTAGGTGAGAGACCTGAAAATAATTCATAGTTGAATGTGTCATTTTTCAGGCAGCCAATAATTGTTATTGAAAAAACTGACCTGCAAAAATGTCTGGTTTTACCTGATGAATAGTATCCGGATAAAAACAACACACACACAAATGGACCAGCAAAAACATCCGTAAAAATGATTACAAATGTAATTACAATTGTAACATACTGTTGAATTCTTTTCATACAAATGTAAATAACACTTCTAAACATACATAGTACTTAAATACATGATAATTAATAATTTAAACTTACTTATTTAAAGTAAACAATCAACAACAATAGTATCAAATGATATTATCCGAACAAAAACGCCAGAAACAAGCAAACAGATTAATAATCAAGCTATTAATTGATAAACACTATTAATTCTGTTGTTCATGAGAATTACAAATGTAATTACAAGTGTAAGCATGTATCAAATACAAATGTAAGCAAATAAATGTTACCTTTGTAATACCAAATACAAACAAGCATGATCGACCGCATACAACAACTGATGAAAACCTATGAGCTAACGGCTGCCGATCTGGCAGATACGCTTGGAACAGAACGCTCAGGAATATCACATTTTTTATCAGGCCGCAATAAACCAAGTCTGGCATTTATAACCAAATTGCTCGAAAAATTTCCGGATGTTAACCCCGACTGGTTATTGCTGGGCACAGGCACGATGCTCCGAAGCAATCAAAATCAGGTTACGCCTGAAATACAAGCATATGCAGCGCCCAAGCCACAAGACCCTGTCAATCAACAAAACAATACAACACCGCTTCCAGCCAAACAAATAAGCGTGGCTGAAGACGAAGAACCCGCAGAATACCACACAAAAAGGCCGGCTGAAAAACCAATACAAGCCGAAAAAAAGCAAACACCGTCACCAGTGCAGATACCTGCAGGAACAGAAATAGAAAGAATAGTCATATTTTACAATGACCATTCATTCAGTGAGTATAAAATGAGATAAAAGCCGGTAAGACGACTTAGTCGAAGAGTTCTTCGGGCTTGAACAAAATATTGGTTTCGCGAATGGCATTATCATCACTATCGGAACCGTGAATAGCATTCATCGTAATATTTGTACCGAATTTACCACGAATAGTATCGGGCGAAGCCGCTTTGGGATCGGTAGCACCAACAAGTTTGCGAAAATCATCCACAGCATTGGCACCTGAAATGCTGGCAACAACAATTGGTCCGGAGGTCATAAAATCAATCAGACCATCAAAAAAATCCTGTTTTTTATGCACAGCATAGAATTCTTCTGCCTGTTTTCGGGTTAACTGAATCATTTTCATTCCGCGGATACGGAATCCACCGGCATTGATAGTGTGGAGAATGGCGCCGATGTGCCCGTTGGCAACTGCTTTGGGCTTAATGATTGCAAGTGTAATTGATCCTGCCATAGTTTAACAGTTTAGTGAAACAATTGGTGCAATTTTTTAACTTTGCACTTTGAACCGTCAAAATTAATACTTTTTGAATACACTCGACAAAAATCATATTTGCAAATTCATTTGCACTGATCCTCAAAATGTTGTGGTAGTCTCGCATACAAGCCCTGATGGCGATGCCATTGGCTCTGCGCTGGCAATGCAAAAGACATTGACGGCCTTTGGGCATCATGCTGTAGCGATTCTTCCGGATGTTTATCCTGATTATTACAGTTGGCTGCCAGGGGTGGAGGATATTGTTATAGCTGAAAATGAATTTGATAAAGCGCTTCAACTCATTGCCAATGCCTCTTTGCAGGTTATTGTTGATATGAATGCCCTGAAACGTGGACAGATTATCGAAAAAGCGCTCGAACAGGCCGATGCAAAACGAATTTTGATTGACCATCATATACTGACAAATAATATTTTTGATGCGGCATATTCTACTCCTGATGTGTCTTCAACTTCGGAATTGGTGTATAATGTGATTGAGGCGCTTAATCCTGCATTGATTACCAAAGATGTGGCCGAATGTATTTATACGGGTATTGTTACCGATACTGCCAATTTTTTTCATGGAAATATGTCGCCCAGAACTTTCGATATTACAGCCAATCTGATGCGCAAGAATATCGATATTATTAAAATCAATCAGGTGCTGTATCATACTTTCTCCGAAAACCGTATTCGCTTATTGGGCTTTAGTATCAGCGAGCGCCTTCATCTGTTATCAGATTTTCATGCGGCCTATATCTATCTCAACAAAGAAGATCTGATTCGCTTTAATTATTCGGAGGGGGATAGTGAGGATATTGTTAATTATGGTTTGGCTATTAAAGGTATTCATATCAGTGCATTTTTTATCGAAAAAACTGACTTTATCAAAATCAGTCTTCGTTCGGAGGGCGATATCAATGTGAATGCAATGGCATCGAAGTATTTCAATGGTGGGGGACATAAGAATGCTTCTGGTGCACATTTCTATGGGTCTTTGACAGAGGCAATATCGTTGTATGAACAAGCGTTAAGGGAATTATGATTAAATCGTTGTTTTATTTTTTGTGTTGTTTTCTTTTGCTGGCTTCCTGTGGCGAGAAATCAAATGATAATACGGGAATGCTTGATCCTGAGCGCTATAGCAAAAATCTTGAAAAAGCAAATAACCTATATACTCAGAGTGAAGATGGTCAGATCGATGATTTTGTTTCGCGCAATCGCTGGGAGATGACCAAAACCGGTAGTGGCCTGCGTTATATGATTTACAAGACAGGGCAGGGTCGGAAAGTGGCTGATAAAACGGTTGTTCGTTATCATTTCAGGGTTAATCTGATTAATGGTTCTTTGTGTGATGAATCAGCCAAAACCGGCCCAAAGGAGATATGGATTGGTCATGCCGATGTGGTGAGTGGTCTCGAAGAGGGGCTTTTGTTGCTGCGTGAGGGTGATAAGGCCAAGTTTATTATTCCGTCGCATTTGGCTTATGGTTGGATTGGTGATTCAAAAACAATTCCTTCGCGTGCTGTCCTGGTTTACGATGTCGAAATTCTCCAGGTGCGTGATTATAATGTTGAATAATATGAGAAATCTTTTTCTTTGTTTCTTGGTCGCTCTGACGGCCTTTTCGTGTTCGCAATCCGATTATCCTGGCTACGATTTATCTGAAAATGGTTTGAATTACAGAATTGTGGATGATCAGGACGGCCTTCAGGTGGCTGTGGGCGATTTTATCAATGTTAGAATCCAGTATAAAACAATGAGTGACAGTGTGTTTTTTGATAGTGATCAGGAAATTGTCCCTGTCTGGATTCCTGTTAATAAACCATCTTTTCGTGGTGATATTATGGAAGGTTTGGCGATGTTGTCGGTGGGCGATAGTGCTTCGTTTGTTGTGCGTGCCGACACTTTTTTCCGAATGACCATCGGTGCGTTATCATTCCCTTCTTTTCTTGAAAAGGATTCAATGATGTATGTCAATCTCAGGGTCCTTGAAGTTAAGACTCAAAGCGAATTTGCTCAGGAAAAACAAATTCTGGCTCAGGAGGTCGAAAAGCAGTTTGCCGAATTGAAAGAAAAAGAAATGCTTGATCTGAAATATTATCTGAAAATCAATAATATTACTCAAACACCAACGGAGTCGGGGTTGATTTTTATTCCGGTCAAAGTGGGTTCTGGTCCGCGTTTGATTACCGGACAAACGGTCAGATGTCATTATACCGGAACATTGATTGATGGACAGATTTTCGATTCGTCGGTTGGAAAAAATCCACTGGAAGTTGTGGTGGGTTCGCCTGATCTGATTGATGGTTTTAATGAGGCATTGACAATGATGTCGGTGGGTAGTCAGGCAACGGTCATAATGCCAAGTAAAATTGGTTTTGGGCGTTCAGAAATTGATTCGCCTATTCCGCCTTATGCTACGGTGATTTTTGATATCACGGTGGTGAGTGCTGAGTGAGATAAACTTCTCGTAGGATTTTATAACAGGGCCAATGCATTAAAACATGCATGAAACTTCCTGAATTTCAGTTACACAACGTTGCACAAAGTCCTGCACAACGTCGCACATAGTAAAAAGTGAGCAAAAGCCGTTTTAAAAAGCACAGCGCAGTTGTGTTAATCAATTATAGCATATCGAATTCTGAAAGCTCGCTTTCAAATTCACTTTGCTGTAATTGATATCGGCTTTTGTCTGATTAAATCTACTCTGTGCGACTCAGTGTGTACTCCTTTATACTTTGTGTTACAAAGGTTGATATTGCATGCTTGAAGTCACCATCGGGTGCATCAATCAGAAGTATTCGTTAGCATTTAAATGCGTTGACCCTGGATTTTAAACCCTGTGAAGGGTTGTTTGAATAAAATAAATTTTATATTTGCAGAAAACAAACCACCATGAAGAAAAAATTATTTTATGCACTGTTTTTAGGCGCCCTGACTGTTACGGGTTTGGGTTTCAGTTCTTGCAGCAACAGCAATCCTGATTCACAAAACAAAACCGAAGATGTAAACGATGTTGATGTTGAAGAAGAAGATCTTTTCGTCAGCAAAGATGGAAAGTTTAAGGCCAATTTTCCGGGATCACCTACCCGCGATGTTCAGATGGTTGCTACAGAAGCAGGCGACATCGAAATGATTTCGTTTGTGTATGAAAAAAGCGCTACTGAAGCCAGCATGATTGCCTACAGTGATTATCCAAGTTCGTTGATTGATGCACAGGATCCCATGTCCATTCTCAAAAATGCACGTGACGGATCGATGGAAGGTAATATCGTTGAATCAAACGACGAAATGAAAGTAAATGGTTGGCCTGCTATCAGGACCAGAGCCATTGACAAGACACAAAATCTGCATTATGTTCTTGAGGTTGTTCTGGCAAAAAACCGTCTTTATCAGATATTGATGGTGCGCGATGGCAGTTATCCCGATGATGCTGCTGTTGAAGAATTTTTTGACACTTTTGAGATTACCATGAAGAAGTAAATGCATTATATTCTTCAAAAAAAAAACCGCAAAAACATTTGCGGTTTTTTTTGTGCTTTTATTCGCCACCGATTCTGAATCCTTGTTTGTAGCCGGTAACATAAACCTCGAAATAAGGATTACCCGACGACAACGGCGTTAGGTCATACACCAGATGGTGTTTTACCTGTTTTTTACCTTCTGTTGCAGCCACTGAGGGCAAAATATTCAGATATGCCTTGGGAGGATACGATTTAAGCCATGCGCCATTAAAAGCCATGGCAAATGAAACGTCGGTTTTTTCACCTGTGTACGTTAGTATAGTGTGCAGGGTCAGACCATCAACCCAAACAGTATCAATGGTATAAGAAAGCTTTTCGGTGGCCATTTTTTCCCCGAATTCAGTTTTGATAATCTGAATTTGTTTTGTATCCTGTTGTTTTTCAACAATTTTGTTGCATTTACACGAAAACAAGCCCGTTGAAATGGCCAATAACATTATAATCTTTGAGTAGTTTTTCATAGCTGTTTTTTTTATATGGATAACAAAATTAATACCTTTTCGTTAAAACAGCCGAAATAACATTTATTACCTTTGTCTCAAATAACAGATTTGAAACCACATATTGTCTTTCTTGCGGCCTGGTATCCCGATGAGCGCGATCCGATGTTTGGATTGTTTGTTCATAAACATGCGGTACTGATGACCAAAGAATTCAGCGTTTCGGTCTTGCATGTAACCAATTACAGCGACAAAGCCAACGGAATGGTTGTTTACCATAAAGATGGAGTGAGTGTTCATCAATTGAATATTAAAACAAAAAATCGTTTTTTGCGTTGGTTATATTTCTTTGTTGCCGGGTTGCAGGCCTATCGTTACATATGTAAAAAAGAAGGACAAGCGGTATTGAATCATGTACATGTATTAACCCGTATGGGTGTTCTGGCTGTGTGGATCAGATTCCGCAGGCGAATACCCTATGTGATAACCGAACATTGGTCGCGCTATTTTCCAAACCCCGGAACATACCGAAACGTTATTCGTAAATGGGTTACCAGATTTGTTTGTCGCAAAGCCAGCGCAATGTCGGCTGTTAGCTGCGGACTGAAAGATGCGATGATAAAACATCGTCTTGGTGTTGATAAACAATGGTTTATTGTCAATAATGCAGTTAATGAAGATGTTTTTGATTTACCCACCGACAAGCCCAACAATGTTCCTATAAGGTTTATCAATGTAAGCTGTTTCGAAGATCGTTCAAAAAACCTGAGCGGGCTTGTCAAATGTGTCGAAATGTTGGTGATCGAGGGACTTAAAATAGAATGTGTTTTGGTGGGCAGTGGCGAAGATTTTAATGAAATCAGTTCTTTAATCAAGTCGAAAAAGCTTGAAAAACAGTTTATTATGACAGGTCAACTCAATGAAATGATGGTTGCAGGTCAGATGAAAAAATGCCATTTTTACGTTCAGTCGAGCCACTATGAGAATGTTCCTGTTGTGATTTCTGAAGCACTTATGTGTGGATTGCCTGTTGTTGCTACTAATGTAGGTGGATTGAATGAAATGATAGATGATAGCAACGGATATTTAGTTGAACACAATAGTTTAACAGAATTGTCATCCGCTATCCGAATGATGACAGAAAATTATTCAGCATACGACCGGCAAAAAATAAGGCAGGCAGCTATGCATAAATATTCGGCTGTTGCAGTCAGACAACAAATGTTACAATTGTATTCAGCGCTAATTAAATGATTGACAAACAAGAATATATAAGCTATGCCATCATGGTCAACGGTCAGCATCTCAAACGTTGGCAGGCCGAAGCCATAGAAATACTCAATCAATCGGGATTATGTCGCTGTGTGCTTATCATTAGCAATCCAGATGATACCAGTCATAAAAAAAATGTGTTTGGCAAATTATTGAATCGTCGATTATTGTATAACTTTCTGTTGAATAGATATTTCAATGTCGGGGCTGAACAAATGTGCACTTTGCCGACCGATGTACCCATTATAGAAATAGCGGCAGAGCAAAAAGGCGTATCGCACTATTTTACCGAAGCTGATATATTGAAAATCAAAGAGTTTCGGCCTGCTTTTATTGTAAGGTTTGGGTATAATATTCTTCGGGGTGCCATACTTGAGGCAGCTCCTTATGGCATTTGGTCGTATCATCATGGTGATGAGCGAAAATTCAGGGGCGGACCTTTTGGGTTTCACGAAATCAGAACAAAAACACCGGTTAGCGGCGTTATTCTGCAAAAGCTTACTTCGCGCCTCGATGCTGGTCAGGTTTTGCTTCGGCGCGAATACATAACCGTTATGCACAGTTGGAAAGAAATGCGACAACGTTTGTTGGCGGCCAACAGCGATATGGTTTTGCAGGCAGTCAAAATGTATATTATTAATAATGAGAAAATTCCAGCGGCCTCGACAACGCAGGCACCTGTTTTTAAAGCCCCGGGCAATATGCGTATGCTGTGGTTTATTGCTGCCCTTTGGATGCGAAGGGTTTCATTTCATATCAAACGTTTATTGGTTTACGAAAGTTGGCATGTTGAAAGTGGGCTGACCTACAATTCGCCATTGGTGCCGGTTTTGCCTACTGTTACAAATGTATCAGCAAGTAATTCCGGAGCGTTTCATGCTGATCCGTTTTTATTGCAAACATCTGATAATCTGTATGTTTTGTCTGAATTCTTTTCGTACAGTCGAAAATTGGGTTCTATTACTGCCAATCGTGATGAACAGGATGGTCGGCTTTGGCTGCAAAAAGATACGCATCTTGCTTATCCTTACGTGTTTAGTTATTCAGGGGAGCATTGGATAATCCCTGAAAATGCTGATTCGGGCAAATGCATTGCTTATCGTGTTGATAATGAGCTTAATATTATAGAAGAGCTTGTGTTGCTTGATTTGCCGGCTGTCGATCCTTCTTTGGTGTTTCATGAAGAAAAATTTTATCTTTTTTGTGGACTTAAAGATCAGTTACCCAATGAAAAACTATTTGTTTTCTGGTCCGATAGTTTAGGTGGGCCTTACCATGCTCATGCACAGAATCCTGTGAAAGTGAGCCCAGTTGGATCGCGTCCGGGCGGAAGCATGATAAATTGGCAGGGAAATTTGTATCGTCCTGCGCAGGTTTCTGATATTTATTATGGATATAAAATATTAATTTACAAGATATTAAAATTATCACCACAATTATTTGTTGAGATAGAAAAGAGCGAGATCAATCCTGCCATTTTTGGCAGTCAATATAATGGTTTACACACGTACTCTATTTATGGTAATCATTATGCGGTTGATCTGAAGACGCATCGGGTAGGACTGGCTGCATTCATTTTCAAATGGAAACAAAACAGAAAAAACCGGAGGGCCGATGCTTAGTAATCTGCTTCGTACGGTTGGAATCAGGATTGCAACGGCTGTTATTAGTTTGCTGATTGTGGTTGTGTCAGGACAAATGCTTGGTGCTGAGGTACTTGGTGAAATCAGTTTGTTTATTGTGGCGGTTACCATTATTAATTTGGTGGGTGGTTTTGCAGGTGGAGCTGCTTTGGTATATCTTATTCCGCGCAACAGACTTTTGGGCTTGTTTGTGATTTCTCAGCTATGGGCTGGAGTTTCGGGTTTGTTTACAACGTGTTTTCTTTTTCTAATTGGTGCATTTCCGCAAAATCTTGTCTGGCATGTTATGTTGCTTGGTATTGTAGGTTCGCTGAATCAGAATAATTTATCGGTTTTACTTGCCAATCAGCGTATAAAAGCTCATAATTTACTTACATTGCTTCAATCGGTGCTGATGATTGGATTTTTGATGGGTTTTACTTTTCTGTATAAGATTGATACTATTCTTGCCTATATTTTATCAATGTATGCTTCGTATTTGCCGGTGCTGTTTCTTTCGTGGATGCTGGCCGGAAAAGGCACTCAAACAGGGAAGGTGAGTCCGTCGCAGGCCTTAAAGGTGCTTTTTGGTTATGGAAGTCTGGTTCAGGTGAGTTCCATTCTTGCATTGCTTACATACCGCCTTACATATTATTATACCGAGGCCTGGCTGGGATTCGCAGCTCTTGGACTTTTGTCGGTTGCTGCGCAGATCAGCGAAGCTGTATGGATCCTGCCCAAAAGCATTGCATTGGTTCAGTTCAGCAAAATCTCGAATTTGAAAAATGATGCTGACTCTGCTCATCTGACTTTATTTCTTGGTGTTATTACTTCTGTTTTTACCTTTTTGGCTTTGTCGGTTCTGGTGTTTTTACCCGATCAGGTCTATACTTTCATCTTTGGAAAAGATTTTTATGGGGTTGGTGCGGTGGTGCGGATTTTTGCACCTGGCATTTTTGCTATGTCGCTCAATATTATTCTGAGTCATTTTTTTAGTGGTACTGGCAAAATAATATTCAATCTGGTCGGATCTGCTATTGGTTTGCTCACTGTTGCTATTTGTGGTTCAATTTTTATTAAAAATGGCAATATAAGCCATGCTGCCATGGTTTCAACATTTGGTTATGCTGTCAACTTTATATTTGCATGGCTTTGTTTCTGGTGGATTACGCGCCGCAATAGTTTATCCTTCCGAAAGGGACTGCTTGTTTTTCGCGGGGTGAAAAAGTGAAGCATCTTCGAAAAGGTCTATGGAATTGACCTGCGTTCTCAAAAAGCAATCAATTAGTTATTTTTTCCTGTAAGAATCCCAACCGATTTTTTATTAATGGTAAACATGTCAAACGTAACATAATCGATAATGAGATTTTCACCTTTCACATTTTCGAGCAACAGCACAACCGGATAAAATGAGCCCCTTAATGGTCTTGTAAAAGAAATGTCAGCGCTGAAGTCCATCACTTTTTCACCTTTTTTCAAGCCGTTACTTACTTTTACTTCTCCGCACGGAATTCCTTTCAGACTGCCGCCTTCATATTTGTTTTCACATAAAAACAGTTGAATAGATAACTTGCCGGTTGTTTTTGAGTGAATGTTGATGATTTTGTCGGCGGCTACAATGGCGGAGTTCGAGTCAAGGTTTATCTGATAGCTTGTCAGACCTTCAAAGCGCGCGCTCTGGGACCAGGAAATCAGAGGCAGACATACGAGAAGAATAATGAAGAGGTAAGGAAATTGTTTCATGGGGGGATTTTTTAATTATTTGTTTTGAATTACTTGTCAATATTAATGAGCCGGTATTTGATGTTACCCATACTCATTTTGGCAGCATAGGCAATCTGATGCTTTCCGCTCACGGAATTTTCTTTCAGAAAAGCGTCGTCGCATTTGTGGGCTTTGTCAACCAGATCGTGTGCAGCCGCTTCGATGGCTACGATATCGAACGATGCAAGTATGCCGATATCGGCAACAAATGGTTTTTTGGGATTCCGCGCGCAATCGCAGCTTGGTGATACATTGATGATTACGTTGAAATAGATTGAAGTTTTCAATTCACACACAGGCTTGGCATATTCAACAAGGCCTTCGAGAAAACGTCGGGTTTTGTCTGTATCAGTTGGATTTGAAATAGCTGCAACATGGCATGAAGTGATGCATTTTCCGCAACCTATGCACTTTGCCTTGTCGATATTTAGCGGATTGAGCGTTATTACACCCACCGGACAATCGGCCACACATGCGCCGCATCCGATGCACTTTGTGCTGTCGGTTTTAGGAAAGTTGTTGAAGTGCATGAGTTTTTTGCCTTCGATGGTAGCCATTCCCATCGACACATTTTTGATGCATCCACCGAAACCCGCACTGCCATGGCCTTTGAAATGGGTGAAATAAATGATGGTTTCGTATTTTTCAATGTTTTTACCTATCCGGGCCGAGTCGAACCAGGTGCCGCCTTCGATTGGCAACATAAGCGTTCCAGCCGAGTCGAGGATATCGATGGGTGCAAAAGTGAAACCATGTTCTTTGGCCAGTTCAATGTGGGTGCCCGTTTCGTGCCGACGTCCCTTGTAGGCAACGTTAGTTTCGATAAGAGTGGCATTGAGTTCCTTGCAAAGTGGTTCAACCAGCGTGGCCGGTAGATAATAGGCGTTTCCGTCTTCGCCAAAATGGACTTTTATTCCCACATTGCCATGCACACTGTCTTTCATGAATGTAAACAGTTTCATGACTCCTTCCGGAGAAATGTCTTCGGTAAAATAAACATCGGATCGTTTATCGTTGTTCTGGCAAAATGTATTCTGGCTGGAAATGAGTATCAGCACAAAGATCAGGGAAGCGAGCAGTCTTGTCATAAAAGTATTTTGTTGTAATAATCAGGTACAAAAATACTGTAAATGCAACAAAAAAGTAAGTGTATTGGCGCAGAGTGAATAAAAATGTGTGTATTTTTGTCTGCCAGATTCAGAAATAGCCCATTGGTTTTTAAAACCACTTTCTGAAACCCGCATCTGCGGCAGTAGCTCAGAGGTAG